>DASXVV010000010.1 GCA_036504035.1 Candidatus Deferrimicrobiaceae bacterium | reverse complement strand
CGCCACGAAGTCGGCCCAACCCTTGCTGGCCAACACCTTGGTGATCGCGGCCGTAAGGGTCGTCTTGCCGTGGTCGACGTGACCGATCGTGCCGATGTTGACGTGGGGCTTGGTGCGTTCGAACTTCTGCTTGGACATTTGCGATCTCCTCCCGGGTACGCAGCGCCGTGCTAGGCGCCCTTGACCTTGGCGATGACTTCCTCGCTCACGGACTGCGGAGCGGGCTCGTAATGGTCGAATTGCATGGTATAGGTGGCGCGGCCCTGCGTCTTGGAGCGCAGGTCGGTGGAATATCCGAACATGTGGGCAAGCGGAACGTGGGCTTCGATGACCTGCGTGTTCCCGCGGGAGCCCAGATTCTGGATCCGGCCCCGCCGGGAGCTGAGATCGCCGATGACATCGCCCATGAAATCTTCGGGAGTCACAACCTCAACGGCCATGATCGGCTCGAGAAGGATGGGACCGGCGTTGTTGCAGGCAGCCTTGAAGCCCATGGAGCCTGCGATCTTGAAGGCCATTTCGGACGAATCGACATCGTGGTAGGAGCCGTCGAACAGAGTCACCTTGATGTCGACCATCGGGAAACCGGCGATCACGCCGCCTTCGGCCGCCTCAACGATGCCCTTTTCGATCGCGCCGATGTATTCCTTGGGGATCACGCCGCCCACAATGCCGTTGACGAACGAGAAACCCGCGCCTTTTTCCTGCGGTTGAACCTCGACCCATACGTGCCCATACTGGCCGCGGCCGCCGGTCTGGCGGACATATTTGCCTTCCTGCTTACGCGTCTTGGTGATCGTCTCGCGATAGGCAACCTGCGGCTTTCCGACGTTGGCGTCTACCTTGAACTCGCGCATCAGACGGTCAACAATGATTTCGAGGTGAAGCTCGCCCATTCCGGAAATAAGCGTCTGTCCGGTCTCTTCATCGTTGCGGACATGGAAGGAAGGATCTTCCATCGCAAGCTTCTGGAGAGCGAACCCTAGCTTTTCCTGATCGGCCTTGGTCTTGGGCTCGATAGCGATCGCGATGACCGGATCAGGCGCAATGATCGACTCGAGCACGACCTCGTGATCGGGATCGCAAAGCGTGTCGCCGGTGTAGGCGGTCTTGAGACCAACGACGGCGGCGATGTCGCCTGAGTAGACGGTCTTGATCTCTTCACGCTTGTTGGCGTGCATCTTGAGAAGACGGCCGATCCGCTCTTTTTTCTGGCGGGTCGAATTGTATACGTAGTCGCCGGAATTAAGAGTCCCGGAATAGACACGGATGAAGGTGAGCTGCCCCACAAAAGGATCGTTCATGATCTTGAAGGCAAGTGCAGAGAACGGCGCCTTGTCGTCAGGGGCGCGCTCGACCTGGACGTCTTCCTTGTTGGGATCGATGCCGATAACAGGGGGAATGTCCGAGGGCGCGGGAAGGTAATCGACCACCGCGTCGAGCATCGGCTGGACGCCCTTGTTCTTGAAGGCAGTTCCGCAGACAACGGGAATCATCTTTCCCTGGTTGGTGGCGAGGCGAATTGCAGGAGCCAGTTCTTCGACAGGGACTTCTTCGCCGTTGAGATATTTCTCGAGAAGCGAATCGTTAACGTCGGCCACGGCCTCCATCAGCTTTTCACGCGCTTCGGCCACGAGGTCGGCCATGTCGGCCGGGATCTCTTCCTCATGGAACTTGGCGCCAAGCGACTCCTCGTCCCATACGAGCGCTTTCATGCGCACGAGATCGACGACGCCCTTGAACTGATCCTCTTTGCCGATCGGGAGCTGGATGGGAACAGGATTGGCGGCCAACCGATCGCGCATCATGCCGACGACACGATAGAAATCCGCCCCGATTCGGTCCATCTTGTTGATGAATGCGAGTCGGGGGACCTTGTACTTGTCGGCCTGGCGCCAGACGGTCTCGGATTGTGGCTCCACGCCGCCGACCGCGCAGAATACAGCCACTGCGCCGTCGAGAACACGAAGGGAGCGCTCGACCTCGATCGTGAAGTCGACGTGCCCGGGAGTGTCGATAATGTTGATCCGATGGTTTTTCCAGAAACAGGTGGTAGCCGCGGAGGTGATGGTAATGCCGCGCTCCTGCTCCTGCTCCATCCAGTCCATCGTGGCTGTGCCTTCGTGCACTTCGCCGATCTTGTGCGAAACGCCCGTATAGTAAAGGATGCGCTCGGTCGTCGTGGTCTTGCCGGCGTCGATGTGCGCCATGATCCCGATGTTGCGGGTCTTTTCTAATGTAGTGGTACGAGACACGAAAGCGTCCTTCCTTCCCTGTTAGCCGCGAGTTACCAGCGGTAATGCGCGAAAGCCTTGTTGGCCTCGGCCATCTTGTGGGTATCTTCTTTTTTCTTGATCGTCGTACCGCGGTTGTTGAAAGCGTCAAGCAACTCGCCGGACAACCGGGCGATCATCGTCTTTTCGGAGCGGCCCCGGGAATAACTGACGAGCCAGCGGATCGACAGCGAAAGACGACGTTCGGGACGGACTTCGATCGGGACCTGGTAAGTCGCGCCGCCGACGCGCCGAGACTTGACCTCGACCAGCGGCTTGGCGTTTTCGACCGCTTTCTTGAGTACCGCAACGGGATCTTCCTTGGTCTTCTCCCGAAGGACTTCCATGGAGCCGTAGACCACCTTCTCGGCGGCATACTTGCGCCCCTCGAGCATGATGGCATGAATCATCTTGGCAACAAGGACATCGCCATAAACAGGGTCCGCGCTGATGACGCGCTTGGACACATAACCTCGCCTGGGCATTTAAAACCCTCCTAGAGCGTTTGGGGCTACGGCGCAATAACGCAATAGCCATCCCCCGAAGGCACGTGTCCCTCGGGGGAGGTTGCCGAATCAATCTTTTATCCCGTTCCGACTGAAGCGCCGGATAAGAGGCTGGTACTACTGATCGGTTAGGGAAAGCTATTTGGGTCGCTTGGTACCGTACTTCGACCGCGACTTCCGTCTGTCCTTGACACCAACGGAATCCAGCTTTCCACGTATGATGTGGTACCTAACACCGGGAAGGTCCTTGACGCGGCCGCCGCGGATCATGACGACCGAGTGTTCCTGAAGGTTGTGCCCTTCGCCGGGGATGTAAACCGTAACTTCAATTCCATTCGTAAGACGAACCCTGGCCACCTTGCGAAGTGCCGAGTTGGGCTTCTTGGGGGTGGTCGTGTAGACGCGAAGGCAGACCCCGCGCTTCTGAGGACAACTGTCCAAAGCGGGAGAGTTGCTCTTGTTCACGATAGCTTCGCGGCCTTTGCGCACCAACTGGTTGATCGTGGGCATTCCCTGTATTCCTTCCGTGATCCCTGCTTCTTTACGTTGAAAACAGAAGCAAAATTTTTATCACACCGGCATGGGGTGTGTCAACCGCTTTTTTCTTATGGGCTATTCTTCTTCTATTTTCGGCGTCTTGCTGCGCCGAATCACGAGCTTCGGCTCATCAAGAATGTCGTCCTCGTCTTCCTCGTCCGGTATCGGCTCGATCGGTTCTTCGACCACCTCGGGACGGATCTCGGAGAGGAGCGGCGGGTCAGACTCGAAATCGACGTCACGGTAGAGCGGGCTGCCGGTGCCCGCAGGAATCAGCCGCCCCATGATCACGTTTTCCTTGAGACCCGTAAGCAAATCGATGCGTCCGTGCACCGAAGCATCGGTCAGGATCTTGGTCGTCTCCTGGAAGGAGGCGGCGGAAATCCAGGACTCGGTGGAAAGCGAAGCCTTGGTGATTCCGAGCAGAAGCGGCTCGGCCATGGCGGGCTTGCCCTCCTGCTGCTTGACCCGAACATTCTCTTCGCGGAAAAGCGCCTTCTCGACGCTCTGCCCGATCAGGAAAGTGGTGTCCCCCGGGTCGGTGATCTTTACCCTGCGAAGCATCTGGCGAACGATCACCTCGATATGCTTGTCATTGATCCGGACGCCCTGCAGGCGGTAGACCTCCTGGATCTCGTCGACCAGGAAGCGGGCAAGCTCCTTGTCGCCCTGGACCCGCAGGATGTCGTGCGGGTTCGGAGAACCGTCCATGAGCGCTTCGCCGGACCGGACGCGCTCGCCGTCGTGAACGGTGATGTGCTTCCCACGCGGGATCGTGTATTCGCGCGGCACGCCGATCTCGGGAACGACCTGGATCGATGCTTTCCCGATCGGCCCGCTCTTCGCGACTCGCCCACCCTGCTTCTTGACCCGATCGTTTTCCTCGGTAAGCTCCCGCTTCTTGACGATCTCGCCCACGCGCATATCGGTATCGCCCGAATCGACGATCTTGACATCGGAATCTGCCTTGCCCCGAAAGTCCTTTCGGAGAAGACGGACGACGCCGTCGATTTCCGAGATGACGGCGGCCTCTTTCGGTTTACGCGCCTCGAACAGTTCAGCGACGCGGGGAAGACCGCCGGTGATGTCCTTGGTCTTGGTGGTCTCGCGCGGAATCTTGGCGATGATATCGCCGGCGAGCAGATCCTGCCCTTCCTCGACAAGGATATTTGCGCCGCTCGGAAGGCTGTAGCGGGCTTCGCTGTTTGACCCGGGAAGCTTGAGCGTGCGGCCGTCGGCCCCCTTGATCGAGATACGAGGACGAACGTCGGGATCTTTCGTCTCGATGATCACGCGGGTCGAGCGGCCCGACAGCTCGTCGACCTGTTCGCGCATGGACACGCTGTCGATGATGTCGCCGAACTTGACCTTCCCGTGGACCTCGGTGAGGATCGGGATATTGTAGGGGTCCCACTCGGCGAGCGTCTGCCCTTCCTTGACTTTGTCGCCGTCGTCGATAAGGAGCGTCGCCCCGTAGGGGATCTGGTACTTCTCGCGCTCGCGGTGGGCATCGTCGAGGAGGACGAGGAACCCGTTGCGATTCATCGGCACCAAGTGGCCTTCGCGATTGCGAACGGCCACGATTCCCTGGAACTTGACCCGCGCCGCGTGCTTCGCCGTGTGCGAGCTCTGCGCGACCAGTCGGGAGGCGGTGCCGCCGATGTGGAACGTCCGCATCGTGAGCTGGGTGCCCGGCTCGCCGATGGACTGTGCGGCGATAATGCCGACCGACTCTCCCTTGGCGACCATCTTGCCGCGTGCGAGGTCGCGGCCGTAGCAAAGGGCGCAAACGCCCCGCTTGCTCTCGCAGGTCAGGGCCGAACGGATCTTGACTTCGTCGATGCCGGAGTTCTCAATCTTTCGGGCGGCTTCCTCGGTGATCTCGAGATTGGCCTCGAGCATGAGGTTGTCGTCGGCGTCATAGAGATCTTCGAGCGCCACGCGGCCAAGGATGCGATCGGAGAGGCGGTCGATGATCTCGCCGCCTTCGATCAGTGCCCGAACCGGGATGCCGTCGAGCGTCCGGCAATCGTCTTCTGCGACGATGCAATCTTGCGCCACGTCGACCAGGCGACGCGTCAGGTAGCCGGAGTTGGCGGTCTTGAGCGCGGTGTCGGCAAGGCCCTTTCGCGCGCCGTGCGTGGAGATGAAGTACTGGCCGACGGTCAGCCCCTCGCGGAAGTTGGCGGTGATCGGCGTCTCGATGATCTCGCCGGAAGGTTTGGCCATGAGGCCTCGCATGCCGGCAAGCTGCACCATCTGCTTTTCGGAGCCTCGGGCGCCCGAGTCGGCCATCATGTAGATCGGGTTGAAGCTGGTGACCTTGGTTTCTTTGCCGTCCTTGCCCTTGACCGTTTCGATGCTCATCTCGCGGAGCATCTCCTTCGCGATCTGCTCGGTGGCGGCTGACCAGATGTCGACGACCTTATTGTAACGTTCGCCGTTGGTGATGAGCCCCTCGCGGTGCTCCTCGATAACGCTCTCGACTTCGGCCGTGGCCTTGTCGAGCATCACGCCCTTGCTGGACGGGATCTTCATGTCGTTGATGCAGATGGAGATGCCCGACAGCGTCGCGAAATGGAAGCCCGTGTTCTTGAGCTGATCGGCAAGGATGACGGTCGCCTTCTGGCCGCAATTGCGGTAGGTGACGTCGATCAGCTCGGCCAGATCCTTCTTCTTCATGACCTTGTTGACGTGCTGGAACGGCACTTCCCGGGGCACGACTTCGTAAAGCAGAACGCGCCCGACGGTCGTCTCGACCCGTTGGCCGTCCATGCGGACCCGGATGGGCGCCTGGAGATCGGCTTCGCCCGCGTCGTAAGCGATGCGAACCTCCTCGGGGCTCGAGAAGAGTTTACCGTCGCCCTTGACGCCGTCGCGCTGGCGAGTGAGGAAGTAGATGCCGAGGACGATGTCCTGCGACGGAGCGATGACCGGCTTGCCGTTCGCGGGGGAAAGGATGTTGTTTGTGGACATCATCAGGACGCGCGCTTCCATCTGCGCCTCGACCGAGAGCGGCACGTGGACCGCCATCTGGTCACCGTCGAAGTCGGCGTTGAACGCAAAGCAGACCAGCGGGTGAAGCTGGATCGCCTTCCCTTCGATCAGGACCGGTTCGAACGCCTGGATGCCGAGGCGGTGCAGGGTCGGAGCGCGGTTGAGCATGACCGGAAGCTGACGGATGACTTCGTCGAGCGCATCCCAGACCTCGCGCTTTTCCTTCTCGACCATCTTCTTGGCGGCCTTGATCGTAGCGGCGTGACCCGCCTCTTCGAGCTTGTTAAAGATAAAGGGCTTGAACAGCTCGAGCGCCATCTTCTTGGGCAGGCCGCACTGGTGCAGCTTGAGCTCGGGTCCGACGACGATGACCGAACGTCCGGAATAGTCGACGCGCTTTCCGAGCAGGTTCTGCCGAAAACGCCCCCCCTTCCCCTTGAGCATGTCGGAGAGCGACTTGAGCGGACGCTTGTTGGACCCGGTGATGAGCTTGCCGCGGCGCCCGTTGTCGAACAGGGCATCGACCGCCTCCTGGAGCATGCGCTTCTCGTTCCGGATGATGATCTCGGGAGCCGAAAGGTCGAGGAGGCGCTTAAGCCGGTTGTTCCGGTTGATGACCCGGCGATAGAGGTCGTTGAGATCGGAGGTCGCGAAGCGTCCGCCGTCCAGCGGCACCAACGGACGCAGGTCCGGCGGGAGCACCGGGATGACGTTCTGGACCATCCACTCGGGCCGCTGATTGCTGTCACGAAATGCCTCTACGATCTTGAGCTGTTTGGAAATCTTTTTCTTCTTGGCCTCGGATGGCGTCGAAAGCATCTCCTTGCGGAGCGATTCGGAAAGATTTTCGAGGTCGAGGGAGGCCAGAAGCTTCTGGATGGCTTCGGCGCCGATCCCGGCCTTGAAGGCATCCCCGTGCTGCTCGCGCTTTTCGCGGTAGCGAGATTCGGTCATGACCTCGTTGACTTCGAGGTCGGTCGTCCCCGGATCGATGACGATGAACTTCTCGAAGTAGATGACCGCCTCGACATCCTTCATCGGCATGTTGAGAAGCGTGGCGATCCGGCTCGGAAGGCTCTTGAGGAACCAGATGTGGGCGACCGGGGAAGCCAGGTCGATGTGCCCCATCCGTTCGCGGCGAACCTTGGACTGGATCACCTCGACGCCGCACTTTTCGCAGACGATTCCCCGGTGCTTCATGCGCTTGTACTTGCCGCAGTTGCACTCGTAGTCCTTCGTCGGGCCGAAGATCTTCGCGCAGAAAAGGCCGTCGCGCTCGGGCTTGAAGGTCCGGTAATTGAGCGTCTCGGGCTTCTTGACTTCGCCGTGCGACCATTTGCGGATCTGGTCGGGAGAAGCTATCGAGATGCGGATGCCCGAAAAAAAGACCGGGTCTTTCGGTTTCTCTGCTCGCGTAAAGAGGTCTTCCAAGTGGCGCCTCCGGTATCGTTAGACAGTGCTTTTGTTTAGTTCGATTCTTCGCTGATCAGGTTGACGTCGAGCCCCAACGCCTGCAGTTCCTTGATGAGGACGTTGAAAGACTCGGGCAGGCCCGGTTCGAGCGAGAAGTTTCCCTTGACGATCGACTCGTACATCCGGGCCCTGCCGGGGACGTCGTCGGACTTCACCGTGAGGAACTCCTGGAGTGTGTAGGCCGCGCCGTACGCTTCGAGCGCCCACACTTCCATCTCGCCGAGCCGCTGGCCGCCGAACTGCGCCTTGCCGCCGAGCGGCTGCTGCGTGACCAGCGAGTAAGGCCCGGTGGAACGGGCGTGGATCTTGTCGTCGACCAGGTGGTGCAACTTGAGCATGTATACGGATCCGATGGTCACCGGCTTCTGGAACTTGTTGCCGTTGCGGCCGTCGTAAAGCTCTGTCTGGCCCGAATCGGGCAATCCGGCGAGCGACAGGTATTTCTTGATCTCGGACTCGGTCGCACCGCTGAAGACAGGCGAGGCGACGTAGACGCCTTCGGCCAGCGCCTTGGCGACGTTCCGGAGCTGCTCGTCGTCGAGCGTCTCGAGGTAGGCAGCAAACCGGGGTGAGTTATAGGTCCGGAGGAGCCATTCCCGGATGGACTTGGCCGCGCTCTCGGCCTCGACCATCTGGCGCACCTTGCTGGACAGCCCGCGGGCAGCCCAGCCCAGGTGGGCCTCCATGATCTGGCCGATATTCATGCGGGAAGGAACGCCCAGCGGGTTGAGCACGATGTCGACCGGCGTGCCGTCTTCGAGGTAAGGCATGTCCTCTTCGGGCAGGATCCGGGAGATGACGCCCTTGTTGCCGTGCCGACCGGCCATCTTGTCGCCGACGGACAGCTTGCGTTTCATCGCGATATAGACCTTGACCATCTTGAGGACGCCGGGAGGAAGCTCGTCGCCCTTGCGGATGCGGCTGATCTTTTCGTCGAAGACGGCGCGGATGATGCCGATCTGGTCCTGCGTCTCCCGGTAAAGCGAGGTCATGCGGTCCTTGAGTGTCGGGTCTTCCTCGACGCCGATCTCGGCCCACCGTTCCTTGGGAACGTCCTCGAGGATCTCGTCGGTGATGACCTTCTTCTTCTGGAGGACCACCGAGGAGCGGTCGTCGCTCATCAGGCGGACGGCGGAAGTCTTGCCGACCAGCTGGTTCTTGAACTTGGCGTAAGTGGTTTCGCGAAGGATGCGGATCTCGTCGTCCTGGTCGCGCACCATCCGGTCGAGCTCTTTCTCTTCGAGCATCTGAGCACGGTCGTCCTTGTCGCTGCCCTTGCGGGTGAAGACCTTCGCGTCGATGACGATGCCTTCGATGCCCGGCGGAACGCGCAGCGACGAATCCTTCACGTCGCCTGCCTTGTCGCCGAAGATGGCGCGGAGCAGTTTCTCCTCGGGGGATAGCTGCGTCTCGCCCTTGGGGGTGACCTTGCCGACAAGGATATCCATCGGCTTGACGCGGGCCCCGACCCGGATGATGCCGCTCTCGTCGAGGTCGCGCAGAGACTCTTCGCTGATGTTGGGGATATCGGCGGTGATGTCTTCCTTCCCGAGCTTGGTCTCACGCGCCACGCATTCGAACTCCTCGATGTGGATCGAGGTGAAGATGTCTTCCTTTACGATCTTCTCGTTGATGAGAATCGAATCTTCGAAGTTGTAGCCGCCCCACGGCATGAAAGCCACGAGGACGTTCCGCCCCAGGGAAAGGTCTCCCTGGCTGGTGGCAGGCCCGTCGGCGATGACATCCCCCGCATCGACGCGCTGGCCGAGCGTGACGATCGGGCGCTGGTTGATGCAGGTGTTCTGGTTGGAGCGGCGATACTTGACCAGGTTGTAGATGTCGGCCCCGTATTTGCCGGAGACGTCGGGCGTGTCGGGACGAACGACGATGCGGCGCGCGTCGACGGACTCGATGAGCCCTCCGCGACGGGCGACGACCGCGGCGCCGGAATCGCGCGCGACCACCGCTTCCATGCCGGTTCCGACGAAAGGCGGCTCGGTCCGCAGCAGCGGGACAGCCTGCCGCTGCATGTTGGATCCCATCAAGGCGCGGTTCGCGTCGTCGTGCTCAAGGAACGGGATGAGCGACGCGGCGACGGACACGAGCTGGTTCGGGGAAACGTCCATCAGCGTGACTTCGGAGGCGTGCACCATCGTGAACTCGCCCTCCTTGCGGGCGATGACGACGTCACGGGTGAACTCGCCTTTATCGTTGACCTCGGCGTTGGCCTGGGCGATGACATGCTTCTCTTCGTCCATCGCGGACAACAGGATGATTTCCTTGGTCACTGCCTGGTTGGCGACCACACGATACGGCGTCTCGATGAATCCGAACTCGTTGATCCGGGCGAAGGTCGAAAGCGACGCAATAAGGCCGATGTTCGGTCCTTCAGGCGTCTCGATCGGGCAAATGCGCCCATAGTGTGTCGGATGGACGTCGCGGACCTCGAACCCGGCACGTTCGCGGGTAAGGCCGCCCGGTCCCAGAGCCGACACGCGCCGCTTGTGCGTCACCTCGGAAAGCGGGTTGGTCTGATCCATGAACTGCGAAAGTTGCGACGACCCGAAGAACTCCTTGATGACGGCCGAAACGGGCTTGGCATTGATCAGGTCATGCGGCATCTGCGTTTCGATGTCCTGAAGGCTCATCTTTTCGCGGATGGAACGCTCGACGCGAACCAGTCCCATGCGGAACTGGTTTTCGATGAGTTCTCCAACCGTGCGGACGCGGCGATTGCCGAGATTGTCGATGTCGTCGGCTTCGCCGATGCCGTTCTTGAGGTCGATCAGGTACTGGATGACGCGAATGATGTCTTCCTGCCGAAGTACGGTCAGGTCGATATCGCCGTCCTTGATCCCGAGCTTGTGGTTGAGCTTGAGCCGACCGACGCGCGACAGGCTGTAGCGCTCGGGATTGAAGAACATGTTCGAGAAGAGGGACTCGGCGGCATCCTTGGTGGGAGGATCGCCGGGGCGCATCTTCTTGTAGATCTCCTTGAGCGCCTCGTCCCGGGACCGGATCTTGTCGGTGATGAGGCTCTCCCAGACAGCCCGGTCGGAATTTTCGAGCGAGAAAACAGACAATGAAGCGACGCCCTTCGCACGAAGCTGCGCGAGCATCTCCTCGTTGATCTGGTGTCCGGTCTCGAGCAGGATCTCGCCGGTCTCGGGATCGGCGATGTCGGTCACGACGATCTTCTGGAGGAGGTCGTCAACGGGAAGGCTGATCGGGCCGAAGGTGATGTTGTCCTTCGCATAGCGCTCGACCCGTTTTTTGGAGATCTTGGCGCCCTTCTTGAACGCCACTTCGCCAGTCTTCGGATTGCGGACCTCAATCGGCATTTTCATCCCGACCATGAGGTCGGGCCTGAATTCCTTGACGCACTTGTCGCCTTCGATCGTGACGTCTTCGACCTCGTAGAAGGTGCGCAGCAGCTCCTCGGTGCTCTTGCCGAAGGCGCGCAGCAGGACCGCGATGGGGAACTTCCGCTTGCGGTCGATCTTGAGGTAAAGGGCGTCCTTGTGATCGAATTCGAAATCGAGCCACGAGCCGCGATACGGGATCACCCTGGCGGAGAAGAGCACCTTGCCCGAGGCATGCGAACGCCCCTTGTCGTGCTCGAAAAACACGCCCGGAGACCGATGCAGCTGGCTGACGATGACCCGCTCAGTGCCGTTGATGATGAAGGTGGCCCGTTCGGACATCAGCGGAATCTCGCCGAAGAAGACTTCTTGCTCCTTGACGTCGCGGATCGTGCGCGCGTTGGTCCGCTCGTCGACGTCGAAGATGACCAGTTGTACGGTCACCTTGATGGAAGCCGCAAACGTCATGCCCCGCTCGCGGCATTCCTCTTCGTTCCATTTCGGCGTGCCGATGGAGTAGGAGAGGAACTCGAGCGAAGCCCTGCCGTTGTAATCGGCGATCGGGAAGATGTTCTTGAAGACCGCCTGGAGGCCGACTTCCTTCCGCTTTTCGGCGGGAATGTCGGTCTGGAGGAAATCCTCGTAGGATTCCTGCTGGACCTGGATCAGGTTTGGAATCTCAAGAACCTTCTCGATCTTCGAGAAGTCGACGCGCTTGATGCGATTCCGGTAGTCCAAATAGGCCATCGTTTCACCCCGGACGAAACTGCGAAAGTTGAATTGAAGGGGGGGCATGGCGCCCCCCCCGCTTCGTGCGTTTCTGGACGAGGGGCTACTTGACCTCGGCGGTACCGCCGGCGTCCTCGATCTTCTTCTTCATGTCTTCGGCAGCCTTCTTCTCGATCCCTTCCTTCAGCGGCTTGGGCACGCCCTCGACCAGGTCCTTGGCTTCCTTGAGCCCAAGACCGGTCAGCTCGCGAACAACCTTGATGACGTTGATCTTATTGGCGCCGAAGCCGGTGAGGACGACGTCGAACTCGGTCTGTTCCTCGACGACGGCGGCCGCAGCGGCAGGGCCGGCGGCGGCGGCGACAGGGGCGGCTGCGGTCACGCCGAAGCGGTCTTCAAGCGCCTTGACGAGTTCGCTCAGTTCGAGAACGGTCATGCTTTCGATGCTTGCGATGAATTCTTCCTTGTTGAAAGCCATTTCTATTTCCCTCCGGATATTTTTCAGGCTGATTTTTGGGTTCGGATGGAGTCGAGTGCGTAGACGAGCTTGCGCTGCGGTCCGGAAAGAACCTGGACCAGTCGCGTAAGCGGCGATGCGAGGCTGCCAACCATGCGACTGAGCAGGATCTCGCGGGACGGCACATCGGCCAATGCCTCGACTTCGGGCGCGGTCAGCGCCTTGCCGTCGAGGAAACCGGCCTTGAGCGTGATTTTGGGACTTGCCGTGGCGAAGGTCTTCATCGTCTTGGCAAGCGCGACCGGATCGCCATACGTGAAGGCTACGGCGGTCGGTCCCTTGAAGTAATCGTCAAGCCGGGAGAATTCCGTATCGGTGGCCGCGAGGCGCATCAAGGTGTTCTTGACGACCCGGAACTCGGCGTTGACCTCGCGCAGCTTCCTGCGAAGTGACGTGATTTCGGCCACAGTGAGTCCCTTGAATTCGGCAACCACCGCCCCTTTCTGGGCGGAGATCGTCTTCTTGAGCAACTCGACGTTATCGGCCTTGCTCATGCTTTTCACCGCGTTTTACCCCTCCTTTCGTTGAAGTGTGGGTCTCGTTTCGAAACCGCTGTCAAAGTGAAGGGCAACGCGCGGAAAAATCCCTGGCAATCCGCTCAAGCTCCCGTTGTCTGCGCGGGACGGTGGCGCCAGCCACCTCTTCGTCGCCGGATCGGCGAACCCACGGTCTTTGACAAACGAAGTTTCGGGTATGAAAGAACGCTTGTGTAACTATTCCGTCACCAGCGTGTTCGCGTTGAGACGGACGCCGGGCCCCATCGTGGTGGACAGGGCGATCGTCTTGATATAGATGCCTTTGGCTCCCGAAGGCCTGGCCTTGTTGATGGCCTCGTAGAAAGCCATGAAATTCTCGCCAAGCTTCTCGGAGCCGAAACTGATCTTTCCGATGCCGCTGTGAAGCGTGCCGGTCTTGTCGACGTGGAAATCGACCTTCCCGCCCTTGAGGTCCTTGACGGCTTTGGAGACGTCGAAGGTGACGGTGCCGACCTTGGGGTTCGGCATCAGGCCGCGGGGGCCGAGCAGCTTGCCGATCTTTCCGACCGAGCCCATCATGTCGGGGGTCGCAACCGCCTTGTCGAACTCGAGCCAACCACCCTGGATCTTGGTGATAAGCTCGTCATTGCCGACGATATCGGCACCGGCGTCAAGTGCCTCTTTTTCCTTGTCGCCCTTCGCGAAAACCAGGACGCGAAGCGTCTTGCCGGTTCCGTTGGGAAGCACGACGGAGCCACGAACCTGCTGGTCGGGGTACTTGGGATCGACCCCGAGACGCATCGCGACTTCGACGGTCTCGTCGAATTTCGCGAAGGAGGTCTCCTTGAGCAGGTTGAGCGTCTCGTCGAGAGTGTACTTTGCCTCCCTGTTCACCTTGGTGCGTGCGGACAGGTATTTTTTCCCGTGCTTCGGCATTTCATTCTCCCTTTCTCGCATCCCGTCTTCGGATCATCTTTCGCCGCGCCTCGATCGCCAAATCCTCGCCGTAGCTCTACTACGCCTACGGTATGGCTCAATCATTGCGCAAAAGCTGACCCAAATCCGTGCGCGATCCATGATTCATGGTTCTTACTGTGTCCTTTGTGTCAGACGACGTCGAGTCCCATGCTGCGAGCGGTGCCTTCGATGGTCTTGATCGCCGCGGCGAGGTCCTTGACGTCGAGATCGACCATCTTGAGCTTGGCGATCTCTTCGACCTTGGACTTGGCGATCTTGCCGCACTTTTCGCGCTTGGGCGTCTTGCTGCCCTTGGGAAGCCCCGCTTCCTTCAGCAACAGAACGGAGGCAGGCGGCGTCTTCGTGATGAAGGTAAACGACCGATCGGCAAAGACGGTGATGACGACGGGAGTGATCATCCCCTCGGCGCCCTGGGTCTTCGCGTTGAAAGACTTGCAGAATTCCATGATGTTGACGCCGTGCTGGCCCAGCGCCGGGCCAACGGGGGGCGAAGGGTTTGCCTTGCCGGCCGGAATCTGCAGCTTGATCTGCGCTATGATCTTTTTTGCCATGACTTATCCTCCGACCTGCTATTAACTTTTTTCGACTTGCGTGAAGTCGAGTTCGACCGGGGTTGCCCTGCCGAAAATCGAGACGAGCACGACCACCTTGCCCTTGTCTGCCTTGATGGTCTCGACAGTGCCGTTGAAGTTCGAGAAGGGACCGTCGATGACGCGGACGTTTTCCCCCTCGGTGAAAGACACCTTGGGTTTCGGTTTCAGACGCCCTTCGGCCATCTGCGACTTGATATCGGCGACTTCGGATTCGGGAATCGGCGCCGGATGCTGACCGCCGACGAACCCGGTGACCTTGGGGGTATGGCGAACCAGATGCCAAGTGCTCTCGGTGAGCTCCATCTGGACAAGGAGATAGCCGGGGAAAAAGCTGCGTGTTCCGGTCCGTTTCTTGCCGTTCCTCATCTCGACGATGGTCTCCGCCGGAATAAGGATGTCGCCGAACTGTTCTTGAAAACCCTCGGTCTCGACGCGATTCTTCAGCGATTCGAGCACCCTTTTCTCATACCCGGAATAGGTATGGACGACAAACCACTGTTTCTCCATCGTTTCCTCTTGGTCGACGCTAAAAATTCAGAACGGAGTATACGATCCGGCCGAGCGCGTAGTCGACCAGGCCGAGAAACAGTACGATGATCAGGACGGTAATGATGACGACCACGGTCGAGGCAGCGGTCTCCTTCCGCCCCGGCCAAGTCACTTTCTTCATTTCGGTCTTGAACTCCTGGAAGAAACCGGAGACCTTCTGGAGAAACGGCTCGTCCTCTTTCCGGGCGCGAACCTCGTCGGAAGCGGTCCGGCTCCCGGGGAGACGATCGAGCATCCGTTCTTTTAAAGATTTCGCCATATGCTTATCCGTCTCCTGTCGATAGAAAAGGGTGGCAGGCCAGGAGGGATTCGAACCCCCAACATCCGGATTTGGAGTCCGGCGCTCTAGCCGTTAGAGCTACTGGCCTATATCCCCGTCGACTACTTGGTTTCCTTGTGATTCGTGTGCTTCCTGCAGGACGGGCAGAACTTCTTCAGTTCGAGCTTGTCCGGGGTGGTCTTCTTGTTCTTGGTCGTCGTATAGTTGCGGTTCTTGCAATCGGCACACGCCAGCGTAATGATATCTCTCATCGGGGTCTCCGGGCTTCGTAGGCCAGCTTTCGACTATTCCAGGATTTCAGCGACGACGCCCGCGCCCACGGTGCGGCCGCCTTCGCGGATCGCGAAACGAAGTTCCTTTTCCATGGCGACAGGCGCGATCAGCTCGACGCTCATCTGGACGTTGTCGCCCGGCATCACCATCTCGACGCCGTCCTGAAGCGACGCAACACCCGTCACGTCAGTCGTCCGGAAGTAGAACTGCGGACGGTAACCGTTGAAGAAAGGCGTGTGACGACCGCCCTCC
>DASXVV010000008.1 GCA_036504035.1 Candidatus Deferrimicrobiaceae bacterium | reverse complement strand
ATAATTCGCGTCCTTGGCCTCAGAACCACAAATTCCCATGGCGGACTTTTTTGACACTCCGCGATACAAAACCTATGATTACACCTCGCGTCACAAATTATACCTAATCTAACGTTCTTATTACGCTGTCATCCTAACGCTCAAGTTAAGCTGCAGGGCGAAGGCACGCTTTTACAAACGAAAGAAACAAAAGCGTGACTGAAGGACTGTCAGCTTTAACTTGTTGTTAGGCGTCAGTTAATATTTTATTTTTTAAGTTATCACTATAAGATTCATAATCAGCTAATAGCTCGTCACCTATTTTTATATGTTTCGTCGCAATAAAATCATAATCATCTGTGCATTTCACATTTGTTTTATCTTTTGAATGGTTTATATACCATCCGACTGTCAAGTTATTAAAACTATCTGGACAATAATATTTATTTTCTTTCAATACGCAAAAATCATCAAATAATTTTATGATCTCTGGTGCCAATCCTTCCAATTTATCAGTTGTTACCCAGACCATATTACCTTTATCATCAGCAAATACATTTGTTCCCTCTGGAATATCTCGGATTGCAAAAACACCAACCCCATGAACTGTTGACGGCTTCAGGCGTGTGTATGAATTTGTGTGCGGCAATCCCATTTCGACCTCCAATCCCATAACTTTATTAATTATTTTACCCATTTCTTTTCTAAGCACTTTTGCATCCTTCGCGAAAACCACAAAAACTATTGCCAATGACATCCATGCCCATATTGCTAAAGGGCTTAACTCAATATATGGGATCCCTATATATTTCAACACTGGCAAATGAAGTACAGCAAATATAAATATGCCTATCAAATAATTTATTTCTAATGTGTAATAACAAAAATAATATTCTTCAATCTGGTGAACTTTATCAATATTTTCTTTGAAAAAGAAGTCCCACGAAATGGGATTTTTGCGATCTAGTAAATCTTCAACTATCCCATTTCTAATGGCATCGTATATTGTCCCTGTTGTCCATGCACTTAGAAATAATATTGTTAATGCAAATATCCCATTTATTGTATCTTTTGTTATTAAAGATAACTCGTACCTATGAATGTTAAAATAGGACACAGCTATTAATCCTACCGTCAAAGAACCTGGCAAAATTTCTCCGATTAGCGGTTGATGCTTTAAGTTTTTTATCATTTGGACTTGCCTCCTTTTATTGCTGTACGCCTAACGCCAGCGTTAAGCTGCGAATCGAAGGCGCGCTTTTACCATCGATAGGAATAAAAGCGTGACTGAAGAGTCGTCAGCTTCAACGCTTTGTTGGGCGGTCTGATCTAACACCTACTTATATCTCATCTTCTTTGGTTTCCTCATACTGTTCCGCTTCCAACCTATCTCTTCTGTCAGACAATAATTCTCCGTCATACACCCAATACAATGCCCCATTAACCGATGTTGATTTATATCCTTTAGAATTTAATACCTTTAGTGCTGCTGGTGATAAGCTTAGCAATTCCCCATCTAATATAACTTTACCGCCGTCGCCAACCGTAACAGTTATACTTTCATCTCTAGAAAATGAAAGCACATCTCCTTTATTTATACCTATTGCATTTAATCTCAATGGGGACCTATTCGCCCTTACCCTCTCTAGTGCAATTCTTCCCTCATCCTCTATATCCGCTTTCCCTGGTGTTATTTCTTTATATGTCCCAATACTTATTGCTAATACAATTTTTTCTGGTGAAACCTTAAAAAACTCTCGCCTCTCATTCACCCTATGCTCCTTAAACAATAAATGCAGTTTACTTTCAAGATCTGCTGCATTGTTCACTTCTGCCGCAAAATAGCATTCAAATGGGGCTGGAACTCCACTATTTGCACTTAAGGTTGATATTCGCGATTCCACAGAATCTCCAGTACGTCCTATTTTCACCAACCCCGGCATAAATTCATTTGTAAGCAAGTAAACGATTTCAGGCATTTCGCCTCCATGTTTTAATTTATTTAAGATCCGCCCAACGCCAGCGTTAAGCTGCAGAACGAAGGCGCGCTTTTTACAGCGAGAATATTAAAAGCGTGACTGAAGGGCTGTCAGCTTCAACGCTTTGTTAGGCACCTAAATGCCTAAAACCAATCCGGTTTATAGTTTGAAAATATAATATTTGCTTTATTTAATATATTATCAGCGCTTGGACTATCCTTAATCAAACCAATTCTTTCATGAAATATAATTGCTGTTATCCACTCCCTGCTCTCTTCGTTATATATTGCAATATCACTACAGACCTTAATAATTCTTGAAATATTATTTGCTAGCAATCCAATATTATCTTTATTAATTTTATACGAAATTGGTGTTTCCTCAACAGGTTTTGGGTCATCACCACCGCCGTAAAGCGTAACCGGTTCATATTTGTCTCGCCCTATTAAATATTCCTCAAATTGATTTAATAATATATTTTGTCTTCTTATTTCCAATTCCGGGTAGTACCAAAAAACTATACGACTTCCTCCCAACTCGACAGAGGCGTTGAGAATGTTTTGAAACAAAGATTTTTTAATTTCGCCTGTTATATATTTCATTGTTTAGTGTGCCTAACTTAAATTAGGTTCTTTTTAGTCTGGGTCTGGAAGGGCGATAGACTTGAAACGGAGCGAGATATTGTTGATGGTAACGGGTCCTGAATGGCAATAGGTTGTTGAACGGGTTTGGAATTGTTGGGGGGGAGAGGTTGGGGGGAAGGGCGATAGACTGCGGAGGAGGGGGAAAATGGTGAGGGGGATAGGCTGCGAGGGAAGGGGCGCGATCCGGAACTGTCGACGTTATCGGAGTACGTCCATTGGACTGCGGACGCAACGGCCTCCTCTGTTGAGGACGTGTGTATAAATCATTGTTGTGCTGACGTCGCGATGGCCCAGCAACTCCTGGATCGTGCGGATGTCGTATCCGTCTTCCAGGAGATGCGTCGCGAACGAGTGACGGAACGTATGACAGGTGACGTGTTTCTCGAGACCGGCCAAATGCGCGGCTTCTTTCACTGCGCGTTGAAGAACCGTTTCGTGAAGATGGTGGCGACAATTGTCCCCCGTTTCGGGATCCTCGAACTTGCGGTGGGCCGGGAATACCCATTGCCAACCCCATGTGCGATCGGCGTTGGGGTATTTTCGGGAGATCGCCCCCGGGAGTTTAACGTAGCCGCCCCCTTTCTTCAAATCATTTTCGAATTTTGCCCGGACGTCTTCGAGGTGATGCTTCAAGCGGGGTTCGATCGCTGACGGTAGAATGCTGATCCGATCCTTGCCGCCCTTCCCTTGTCGCACGGTGATCTGGCGATAGCCGAAATCGATGTCCTTTATTCGAAGTTGCAGACATTCCATCAGCCGGAGCCCCGCCCCGTATAGCAGCATCGCGGCGATCAGGTTGGTTCCCGCGAGATGGCGGAACATCGCGGACACTTCCTCCCGGGTCAGCACTACCGGGAGGCGCTGCGGTCGTTTTGCACGAACAACCGCATCGAGCCACTCGAGTTGTATGCCCAACACGTCGCGATACAGAAAGAGAAGGGCGCTCATTGCCTGATTCTGGGTGGACGCAGACACGTTCTTGCCAACGGCCAAGTCGGAGAGGAAATCTTCGACTTCCGCTTTTCCCATCGAACGGGGAGATCGTAATCTGTGGAAACAAACGAACCGGGATACCCAGTCGGAGTATGCCTCCTCTGTACGTCGGCTGTAGTGTCGCTTCCGAATCTCGTTCCGAATGCGATCGAGTATCTCGGGTAGTTCACAGTCTGGCTTTACATCGGCGACGGGAACCGAATTTCCCGGGCATCCGAACTCCAGACCCGAAACGGACAGGGAAATCGGGTTCGGGGGAACCGGGGCGGGATCTCCTGAAGAGGATGTCTCCGAACGAGAGAAGTATGAATCGGGAACGAAACTCGGAAGATCTCCGTAAGCATCGAGCAACCGAGCAAACCATTTTATGCGTTCTCCACCCGCCATCGCCTGTCGTTCGAAAGTTGTGGGGGATATGGAACAGGAGGCCGGAACAGAAACGGCAATCGAAACTCGGCCGGACCGGGACACGGGATTGACACGCATTCTGTGCGGGCCTGGATCGTAACTCATTTTTATGATCTTCCTTATTGCTCCCCGCCTTCAGGTGGGGAGAGGCGACGGGATTTTCTATGGGAAGTATCCCGGTCGGACCAGGATTCTGGACGGGGAGTCCGTTTTGCGGATGAACAGGCGCCTTTTCGGGGGATGGCCGGGCGGAAATGAAACCGGAGAATGCCATCCTCCAACCGGTAGACGGCGCCGTAAACGGCCCTGCGGGCCGGACCACGACGATTGTTTCGCTGCATGAGGACTCCCCCTGTGCCGGTGATGTAGGCGTGCGATGCAACGGGCGTTCCGGGAAGCGGGGAAGGGGTTGGGGAAAAACCGGAACGGGCTGGCGGATATCAAAGTAATGACGATCCGGGCGGATGCGTCGCGTGTGTTCGTCCGGCGGAAAGGAGTTGCCATGCAGAGTCCGGTTGCGTGGGTCGGGATGGACGTCCACAAGGCATCTATCGTGGGCGCGGTCGTCGGGGAGGCTGGGGATGTCGTCGACCGGTGGGAGATTCCGAATACCCCCGTGGGTAACGAACGGCTTGCCGGACGGCTGGCCGTTCTGGGGGACGCCCGGTGCGTTTACGAGGCGGGCCCGTGCGGGTATGCGCTGCATCGCCTCCTGGCGGCCAGGGGAATCCGTTGCGAGGTCATCGCGCCGGCGCTGATCCCGAGGAAGCCGGGCGACCGGGTGAAGACCGACAGGCGGGACGCGGAGAAACTGGCGCGGATGCACCGGATGGGGGAATTGACGTCGATCCTGGTCCCGACGGAGGAGCAGGAGGCGCTGCGGGATCTGCTTCGCTGCCGGGAGGATGCCCGGAACGATCTGATGCGGGGACGCCACCGGCTGGGGAAGTTCATGCTTCGTCGCGGGAGGCGATACGAAGGGAAGGCGTGGTCGAAATCCCACTGGGAATGGTTCCGCTCCCAGGCGTTCGATGATGGAAATGCGCAGACGGTTTTCCTGGAGTACGTCCATATCGTCGAACAGGGAATCGACCGGATTGCTCGACTGGACAAGCGGATCGTGGCAGAGGCCTCCCGGCCTGCCATCGCGCCAATCGTGGGGCGTCTTCGGGCGTTGCGGGGCATAGACACCTTGACGGCGCTGACGCTTGTTTCGGAACTGGTCGATATCCAGCGATTCGGCAATCCACGCGAGCTGATGGCTTTCGTCGGGTTGGTGCCCTCGGAGCATTCGAGCGGGGGAAAGCAGAGTCGGGGGCACGCCACCAAGACGGGGAATGTGCATGCGCGGAAAACGCTCATGGAAAGCGCGTGGCATTATCGGCAACCGCCCGATCGGCCCGGGTTGCCCATCAGGAAACGGAGGGAAAGCCAGTCGCCCGGGGTGGTCGGCATTGCCCTGAAGGCGGAGGCTCGATTGCACAAGAAGTTCGTGGATATGATGGCGAGGGGGAAACGGCCCGGCGTCACGAAGGTGGCGGTCGCGCGGGAACTGGCCGGTTTCGTGTGGGCAGTCGCCAGGGCTGCATGAAAGGGCTATGCGGAACATGACCGTGCCGAAAAACATCGCTGTTGCGGCGGGAATATTCGGAGGACGTGAGAACCCTCGGTCTAACAGGGCGGTCACCCCTTTAAGGGAACCCGCGACTTTTGAGAGAGCGAATCGCGCCCGATGATCGCGACTCCGCGGAATCGCGACCTGTTGCAGCAGAGCGAAGGGGGTGCCGATGACAATCCGGCACCCCCGTTTTTTTCTTCCGGCGGATCGAATCCGGACGCCGATCAGCATAAGACAGGTCCGGACACGACCTGCCTGCGGCCGGCCGGCGTTCGGGGGCCTGCAGCCGCGCTGCGGTGATGCATGAAATAAACCCTCCCGGACGATGGAATGTCCGGGAGGGCGCGAGGGACGTTCCTGGACGGGAGTCCGGGAACAGAATCGACCCGAGCTACTTCGACCACTCCGCGAGCGAGGCGAGCGCCTGGGGGAGGCCGTCGAGGTTGCCGCCGCCGGCTTGGGCCATGTCTTTTCGGCCACCGCCCCCGCCGCCGACGAAAGCGGCCGCCTTCTTGACGATGTCGTTGGCGGAGAAGCGGGCGGTCAGGTCCTGGGTGACGCCGGCGATCAGGGAGCAGCGGCCCTCTTGAACCGAGGCGAGCAGCAGCAAGCCGCTGCCGAGCTTCCCCTTGAGGGCGTCGGCCAGCTCGCGAAGCGCGGCCGCGTCCATCGACTCGACCTGGGCTGCGACGATCTTGACGCCGCCGACTTCGGCCGCCTGGCCGAGCAGTTCGCCGACGAAGTCCTTGGCCACCCGGCGCTTGGCCTCGGACAGCTCCTTCTCGAGCGACTTGACCTGGGTCGCGAGTTTCTGGACGCGTTCGGGGACGTCGGCGACGCCGACCTTGAGCTCGCGTGCGAGGCCGTGGAGCAGCTGCGCCTCGGAACGCATGTGAAGGAAGGCGCCGGGGCCGGTCGTCGCCTCGATGCGACGGACGCCCGCGGCGAGCGCCGTCTCGGAGGTGATTCGGAACAGGCCGATCTCGGAGGTGTTGCGGACGTGCGTGCCGCCGCACAGCTCGCGGCTGACGTCGGGGACGGAGACCATCCGGACGACGTCGCCGTATTTCTCGCCGAAAAAGGCCATCGCGCCCGCAGCGACCGCGGCGTCATAGGCGAGGGATTCGGAGGTGACCGGCTTGCCGGCGAAGATCGCCTCGTTGACCAGGTCTTCGATCGTGGCGAGCGCCTCGGCGGGAACGCTCTCGAAGTGGTTGAAGTCGAAACGCAGCTTGTCGGGACCGACGTAGGAGCCGGCCTGCTTGACGTGGGTGCCGAGCACCTTGCGCAGCGCCGCCTGGAGCAGGTGCGTCGATGTGTGGTTGGCCTGGGTGCGGCGGCGCGTGGGCTCGTCGACCTGGAAGTCGATCGGGTCGCCTTCCTTGAGGGAGCCGGCCAGCAGCTTGACCCTGTGGACGACGAGATCGGGCGTGGGGCGCCGTGCGGCGGTCACGTCGAGGCGGAGGCCGCCCTTGCCCTTGCCGGTGCCCGTGTCGCCGACCTGCCCGCCCCCCTCGCCGTAGAACGGGGTGACGTCGGTGACGAGGTCGGCTTCGTCGCCCTCGGCGACGGACGCGACGCGCGCGCCGGCCTTGAAGAGCGCCTTGACCTTGCCCGCCGCCGCCAGCCGGTCGTAGCCGACGAATTCGACCGTGACGCCGGAGCCGGATAGTTCGGAGGCGACGGCATCGGAGACGCCCACCTCGCCCCCCTTCCAGGAGGCGCGCGACTGGGTGCGCTGCTTTTCCATCTCGACCTCGAAGCCGGCCGTGTCGAGCGTTGCGTTGCGCTCGCGGCACAGGTCGCCGGTGAGGTCGACCGGGAAACCGTAGGTGTCGTAGAGCTTGAAGGCGACGTCGCCCGCGAAGACGGTGCGGCCGGCGGCCTGCATGCGCGCGAACTCGTCCTCGACCATCTTGAGCCCCGCGTCGAGCGTCTCGAGGAAGCGCTTCTCTTCCTGGACGGTGACGGTGTCGATGAACGACGCGCTCTGGCCGAGCTCTGGGTAGGCGGCGCCGAACTCCTTGACGACCTCGCCGGCCACCTGGTGGAGAAACGGCCCGGTGAAGCCGAGCTTCTTGCCGTGGCGCAGCGCGCGACGCATGATGCGGCGAAGCACGTAGCCTCGCCCCTCGTTTGAGGGCAGGATGCCGTCGGCGATGAGGAACGCGGTGGCGCGGGCGTGGTCGGCGATGACGCGCATGGAGGCGTCGTGCGGCTGGTGGTCGCCGTAGAGGTGCCCGGACAGGCGCGCGACCTTCTCGATGAGCGGCCGGAACAGGTCGGTGTCGTAGTTGCTGGTGACGCCCTGGATTACGCCGGCGAGCCGCTCGAGCCCCATGCCCGTGTCGATGCTGGGCTTGGGGAGCGGCGTCTTGACGCCGTGCTCGTCCTGGTTGAACTGCATGAACACGAGGTTCCAGATTTCGAGGAAGCGGTCGCAGTCGCAGCCGGGACCGCACGTGGGCTTGCCGCAACCGACACCCTCGCCCTGGTCGTAGAGGATTTCGGAACAGGGGCCGCACGGGCCGGTGGGGCCCATCGTCCAGAAATTGTCTTTCTCGTCGAAGCGGACGATCTGGGAGGCGGGAAGCCCCATCGTCTTGTGCCAGAGGTCATAAGCTTCGTCGTCTTCGCGGAAGACGGAGACGGTCATGCGGCTTGCGTCGAGCCCGACCTCTTTGGTGAGGAACTCCCAGCCGAGGCGGATCGCGTCTTTCTTGAAATAGTCGCCGAAGGAGAAGTTGCCGAGCATCTCGAAGAGCGTGTGGTGGCGGGCGGTGTATCCGACGTTCTCGAGGTCGTTGTGCTTGCCGCTGACGCGGAGGCAGCGCTGGGCGGTGGTTGCCCGGCGATGCTCGGGGATCTGCTGGCCGAGGAAGTAGTCCTTGAACTGGACCATGCCCGCGTTGGTGAACAGCAATGTGGGATCGTTGCTGGGCACCAGCGAGGAACTGGGCATGATCTTGTGGCCGTTCCGCTCGAAAAAGGCCAGGAATGCGCTGCGGAGCTGGGCGCCGGTCTGGGTCATCTATGCGTCTCCTTCGTCGTCGTCGTCGTTTTCGGTCAATTTTTTCCCGAGCGCCCTGCGGCACGTCTCGAGGGAAAAACCGCGTGAGGCCAGGAACCGGTAAGCCTTGGAGATCCCCTCCCGGCCCGGCGGGATCCCCTCGCGGAATTTCTTGGACAGCGCCGCCGAGGCGGCGTCGAGCTCTTCATCGCCGCCGGACAGGACCCGGACCACGTCGTCGATGAGGTCGGCCGGGATGAGCCGCCGGCGGAGCGCCATCAAGATCTTGGCGCGACCGTACCGGCGCGACTCGCGGTAGACCCGCACGAGCCCCTCGCACAACTTGCGGTCGTCGGCCAGCCCCAGCTCGCGAAGGCGGGAGACCACGGCCTCGGCCTCGGCGGCGGAGAAGCCCTTTTCGGAGAGGCGCCGGAGCAGCTCGCCCTCGCTGACCGCACGGCGCGACAGCATGCCCAGCGCGACGGCCATCGGGCCGCCGGAGGACGCGGCGCCGGCGGTGCTACTTCTTCGGCTCTTCCTTGCGGTCAAAATCGTCCCACGTGAGGTCGGACGTGGAAGAGACGCCGCTCATGCGCAACGAGAAGTCGTCGGGGTTGGACGCCTGCCGCAGCGCCTCGTCAAGCGTGATGAGCCCTTCCTTGAGCAGCCCCATCAGCGACTGGTCGAAGGTCTGCATGCTGTAGCTGACGAACCCCTGCGAGATCGCCTCGCGGATCTTGCGGGTCTTGTCCTTGTCTTCGATGTATTCGCGGACGCGCGCCGTGTTGATGAGGATCTCGACGGCGGGGACGCGCCCCTGCCCGTCGGCCTTGGGCACGAGCCGTTGCGAGATGACCGCCTTGAGAACCGAGGCGAGCTGCAGCCGGACCTGCTTCTGCTGGAACGGCGGGAAGGCGGACACGACGCGGTGGATGGTTTCGCCCGCGTCGAGCGTGTGCAGGGTGGAGAAGACGAGGTGCCCGGTCTCGGCCGCGGTGAGGGCAGTTTCGATCGTTTCGAGGTCGCGCATCTCGCCGACGAGGATGACGTCGGGGTCTTGCCGCAGCGCCGCCTTGAGCGCCGCCGCGTAGGACATGGTGTCGACCCCGAGCTCGCGCTGGTTGATGATGGACTTGCCGTCTCGAAGCAGGAACTCGATCGGGTCTTCGATGGTCATGATGTGGCAGGAGCGGTTCTGGTTGACGAATTCGACCATCGACGCGAGCGTGGTCGACTTGCCCGAGCCGGTGGTGCCGGTGCACAGGACCAGCCCGCGATTTTCGAGGGCGATCTTTTCCATCACCTTGGGCAGATGAAGGTCGTCGAACGACTTGACGCCGGTGGGGATAAGCCGCAGGACCATGCCGACCGTACCGCGTTGGCGGAAGACGTTGACCCGGAAGCGGCCGAGCCCGGGGACGCTGTAGGCGCAGTCGATCTCGTGCGAGTGGTCGAAACGCTCCCGTTGCAAGGGCCCGAGGATGAGCCCGAGCATCTCTTCGATGTGCCGGCTGCCGAGCGGTTCGGGCGTCTTGAGCGGGACCAGCTTTCCGTTGATGCGCAGCGTCGGCGGGCGCCCGACCTTGATGTGGACGTCGGACGCGCCGTATTTCGCGGCCGCGTTGAGGATCTCGTTCAGTTCCACGGCTTAAGCCTTCTCCTCGGGAGTTGTGGCGGTCGCCCCGATGCCGAAGCCGGCCAGGATCTTGCGTCCCAGCTCGTCGGTCATCTCGGGGTGTTCCTTGAGGAAAACACGGGCGTTTTCGCGCCCCTGCCCGATCCGTTCGCCGTTGACAGAGTACCATGCGCCGCTTTTCTCGACGAACCCCTTCTCGACGCCGATGTCGATGATATCGCCCTCGCGGGATATGCCCTCGCCATAGAGGATGTCGAACTCGGCCTCGCGGAACGGGGGGGCCAGCTTGTTCTTGACCACCTTGACCCGAGTGCGGCCGCCGATGACCGCGTCGTCTTTCTTGATCTGGGCGATGCGTCGGATGTCCATCCGGACGGTGGCGTAGAACTTGAGCGCATTGCCGCCCGTGGTGGTCTCGGGGTTGCCGAACATGACGCCGATCTTCATGCGGATCTGGTTGATGAAGATGACCGAGGTCATGGACTTGGAGATGGTGCCGGTGAGCTTGCGGAGCGCCTGCGACATGAGGCGGGCCTGCAGCCCCATGTGGGAGTCGCCCATCTCGCCCTCGATCTCGGCCTTGGGGACGAGCGCCGCGACCGAGTCGACGATCAGGACGTCGACGGCGCCGCTGCGGACCAGCATGTCGGCGATCTCGAGCGCCTGCTCGCCGTTGTCGGGCTGGGAGATGAGCAGGTCTTCGGTGTTGAGGCCGAGCTTGCGGGCGTAGGAGAGGTCGAGCGCGTGCTCGGCGTCGACGAAGGCGACCACGCCGCCCAGCTTCTGGGCCTGCGCCGCGATATGGAGCGCGAGCGTCGTCTTGCCGGAGGACTCGGGCCCGTAGATCTCGATGACGCGGCCGCGCGGCACGCCGCCGGTGCCCAGGGCGATGTCGAGCGAGATGGCGCCCGTGGGGATGACCTGGACATCCTTGACCGGCTCGTCGCTGCCGAGGCGCATGATGGCGCCCTTGCCGTAGTTCTTTTCGATCGCGGAAAGCGCCATGTCGAGCGCCTTGCGGCGGTTGGGGTCGATTGCCATGCGTGTGATCTCCTTTTTGTCTTGGACGATGAAGCCGGATTCAGCCCGAAAGGGGGAAGTCGGCGATCGTGCGATAGTGGGCTCCCGCGGGGGAGAGCAGGCTTTCGACGAGGCGGACGGCCGCCACCGGGACGGCGCCGAACCGGCGCCCCGCGAGGGAGGCCGCGAAGGCGTCGCCCCACCCCGGTGCGACCGCGCCCCGGACGCGGCCGATCGTGACGTGGGGGTGGAACGCTTTCGGTTCGCGCGGGAAGCCCGCCTCGGAAAGGGCTGCCTCGATATTGTCTTGCAATGCCCCGGCCAATTCAAGCGGTTCCCGGAACCCGGCCCAGAGGATGCGGGGGGCGCGCGTCGACGGAAAGGCGCCGGCACCCCCACTCTCCAGCGAGAATGTCGCAAACGGGGAGACAACCCGGTCGAGCGCGTCCCGGACCGCGGGAAGCCGCGCGGGGTCGACCTCCCCCATGAATTTCAGCGTGAGGTGGAGGTTTTCCTCGGAAACCCACGCGACGGGGGGACGAAATTTCCGGAGCGGCCCGACCGCCGAGACGATCTCCCGCCGGACCGCGTCGGGCAGCCCGACGGCGACGAAAACCCTCACGGCCCGGCACCGAGCGCGGCGATCAACAACCGGAGCGATTCGCGGACGGCTGCCGCCCGGACCTGCTCCCGGTCGCCCGGAAGCGCCAGCCGGTGCGGGATGCAGACCCCGGGGGCGGAGACGGCCACCCACACGGTTCCCACCGGCTTGTCCGGCATCCCGCCGCCCGGTCCCGCGATGCCGGTGACGCCCACCGCCACATCGGCGCCGAAGCACAAAAGCGCCCCCTCGGCCATCGCCACGGCCACGGAGGCGCTGACCGCCCCATCGGACGCGATCATCGGCCCGGGGACGCCGAGCAGCGCCGTCTTCGCATCATTGTGGTACGCCACCACTCCGCCGAGGAAATAGTCCGAGCTGCCGGGAACCGCGGTGACCGCGGCGGCCAGGAGGCCGCCCGTACACGACTCGGCCACGGCGAGCCGCAGGCCGGACGCCTTCAGCCGCGTTCCCAGCGTCGCCGCCAGGGCTCCGAATCCCTCCATCAAGGCCCCCTCCCGCCGGAAAAGGATTGACTTGCCCCCATGCCGTCGTAGAATAGGAAGTTATGGTAAATAATACCTTTTTTGCATCGGTCGCAGCTTAACTTTATGAACGGCGAACCGGAAGGCGGACACATCTTCAGGGTCACGCTCGCGCTCGCCGAGCTGGCCAAGGGCCTCAAGGCCGTCACGTTCTACCCCTCCGGGCACCCGTCGCTGGTCCAGCTCATGAGCCGGATCGTCTCCCTGTTCGAGGGGATCCCGCTCCCCGATGCCGGGCTCGAGATCGGCGTCACGAAAAACGCCCTCCTTTTTGAGATACGCCCCATTCCCAACCCCAACAAGACGCTGGTCGATCTCAATCGGGACCTCTACCTTCGCCGCGTCAGCAAGCTCATCTTCCTGCCCGGGATGAAAGAGGAAGAGATGTTCGCCTTCCTGAGCGTCCTCGGGCGGGATCCTGAGACCATCCAGGACGCGGGCGGCCTCGAAAAACTGCTGCCCCGGGAGAACGTCGCCCGCATCTGGGTCAACCGGGTCGACTACGAGAACATGACCGAGCTGCTCAAGAAGCAGCAGGGCGACGAGGAGCTGCCCGAGGAGGCCCGCGCGCGATCGATCCTCAACTCCCTGTTCAACGTCGACAGCGTCGCGCCCGAGCCGGAGACTCTCGACGGCCTGCTCGACCGGCTGTCGAAGGAATCCAGCCCGTCCGCGTATCGCACCCACATCGTGGCGCTCAGCCGGATGATCTCCGAGGACCGGACCGGCCGGAAGATCGAATACACCACGCGCGCCTTCAGCCTTTTCCTGCGCCACATCGACCTGCCGCCGGGCGGAAGCGCCGAGATCGCCGAGCTGGCCGGCCGCGGCATCAAGGAGATGGCGACCGACGAGATGGTCTCCCACTACCTGTTCGCGTTGCGCGACAAATCCCGGGGCGACCGGCAGGAAGTCGAGCGCATCCTCGCCCTGTTCCAGGAGCGGTCGGTCCGCCCGTTGATCGACGCCCTCGCGGTCGAGGAAGACCTGCTGGTCCGCAAGGGCATCGTCGAGATCATCACCCGGATCGGGCGCCAGGCCGTTCCCGTGATCCTCGAAAACCTGGCCGATGCCCAATGGTATACCGTCCGCAACATGCTCACCATCCTGGGCAACCTGGGGATGCCCGATCTCGCCCCCCAGGTCGCCGCCACCCTGTCGCACCCCGACGCCAGGGTCAAGAAGGAAGCCATCAAGGCGCTGTCGCGCCTCGACCATCCGTTCTCCGTCTCCGCCCTCGGGGAGCTGTGCTTCCACGCCGAGGAATCGGTGGCGCTGACCGCCGTGGCGGCGCTGTCGGCCAAGAAGGAACCCGAGGCCGTTCTCGCCCTCTACCGGCGCGCGGTTCGCAAGAGCATGTTCTACCCGAACTACCGGTTCGCGCAGGAAGCCATCGACTCCCTGCGCGCGATCGGGACCGACGAGGCGATCACCGCGCTCGACGAGATCATCCGGATGAAGGTGCTCTGGCATTCGCGCCGCTTCCGCGAGATGAAGCTTCACGCGCTCCGGGCCATCGCCAAGGTCGGAAGCAACCGGGCGAAGGAGGTCCTCCGGAGCTACTTGACCGACGAGGACGAGATGCTCCGCACCGAATCGAAGCGGTCGCTGCGCCGCTTCGAGCCCTAAACGCCGCGGGAGGCCGGCATGGAGCGCAAGAAACAGGAGCAGGCGGTCACCCAGATCATCAAGCTCATGGGCGTCTCCCTGAAAAACCGGGGGCTCTACCCTTCCTCCCACCCGCTCGTCCGGACACCCGTCGAGCAGTGCCTCGCGCTGATCCACCCCTTTTTCGACCATGAGAACGAACTGGCGCTGGCCATCTCCGACGGGACGCTCGTGCTCGAGGGGGTGCCGATCTTCACGCTCACGTCCTCGCTCGAATTCCTGATGACCCGGCTCGGGCGGATCGGGGTTCCCGCCCTGATCTTCATGCGGGGGCTCGATCTTCCCGACATCGACCAGTTCATCCGGTTCCTGCATGAAACCAAGGCCGAGGGAATGCTGGCCGACGAGATCCGCGACCGGCTGCTGGCCCTGGGCATCCGGCACATCCGGGTGATGCAGGCCGAACCGGAAGCCGACGACGACCACGCGGTCGCCAAGACCATCTATGCCAACGCGATTGCGGTCGTCGCCTCCGTCCTGGGAGAGATCCGGAGCGGGCGCATCCCGTCGGGCGCCGAGACGGTCAAGGTGGTTTCCGACATGGGCAGCATGCTGACGCGCAACCGGGACGCCCTGCTCGCCCTTACGCTCATCAAGAACTTCGACGAGTACACGTTCAACCATTCGGTCAACGTCTCGGTGCTGGCATTGACGCTCGCGGACCAGATGGAGATCGGCGACGAGGCGATGGTCGAGGTGGGCGTGGCCGGACTGCTGCACGACATCGGGAAGACGCAGCTCGCCCTCGACCTCATCCGGAAACCGGGCACGTTGACCGCCGACGAATTCGAGGAGATCAAGAAGCACCCCGATGAGGGATTCCTCCTCACGGGGAAGATGTCCGACATCCCGACGACGGCCACGTACATGGTGCGCGAGCATCACATGCACTACGACCGGTCGGGCTACCCGAGGACCGGTCCCGGCTACCGGCTCTACCAGCACAGCGCCATCATCTCGGTCGCCGACTGCTACGACGCGCTGACCACCATGCGCTGCTACCAGGCGCCGCGCACGCCTTCGGGCGCCCTCCAGCTCATGGAGGGCGAGGCGGGCAAGGCGCACCATCCGGGCGTGGTCGCGCAGCTCCGCAAGGCGATGGGCGATTTCCCCGTGGGCACGATGGTCCGGCTCAACACGATGGAGGTGGGCGTCGTGACGGGGACGGCCGAGGGGTTGCGGGCGCCGAGCCGCGTGGCGATTCTGTTCGAACGGGACGGCAAACCGATGCTCCGGCCCGAAGAGGTCGACATCGACCTGGGCTACGGAGGGCCCGGCGCCGGGCGGATGGTCATGCTGGCGGTCAATCCGATGCTGTTTCCCTACGCGGCCGCCAGTACCTACCTCAACGCGGCGGCGAGCTAGCCCCTTTTACCGGGCAGCGGCGATTTCGCTCCATTCCCCGAGTGCCTGGGCGGCGGCGGCCCGCACCGTATCGTTGCCGTCCACGGCCGCCTGCACCAGCCGGGGCCACGGCGCGTCGGCGGTTCGGGCGTACGCAACGAGCGCCTTTCCCTTCACGAAGGGGTCCGGATCGGCCAGGTACCGCTCGACCACGGGCGCGAGCTCCTTCCGGCGCGAGCGGCCCAGCGTCTCGATCAGGTTGCCGAGCACGATGCCGCGCTCCTTCGGCAACCGCTCGACGATCGCCTTGAGGACGGGGACGGCCGGGAAAACCGACAACTCGCGGGCGGCCACCGCCCGGACTTCGGCATCCGCATCGTCGAGGGCGGCCATCAGCAACCCGAGCCCCTCCTGCCCGCCGATCTGCCCCCCGGAATAGACGGCGCGGATGCGCGCCTCGACCGATCCGGTGCGCAGCTCCTGGAGCAGCCCCGCGACCGACCGGCGCGCACGGACCGCGTCGAAGGCCTCCGAGGCGGCCTCCCGGACCTCCGGGGAGACATCCCCCATCAACCGCTGCAACGCTTCCTCGATCTGGTCGACCTGGGCCATCCGACTCCTTGTTGCCGGTGCGGGATACGCTTCGTCACCGCCCCGCCGGCCTTTACGACACTATAGTGTTTACCGGAGCCCGCGGCGAACGTCAATCCGCGCGGCGCAGGTTGACGGCGGCGGCGACCGGAACGTACACTCTCCCACCGGAGGATTCACCACTTGGGCGACATCAAGGGACGGCTTCTCGGCTTCGACTACGGCAGCAAGCGGATCGGCGTGGCGCTGTCGGACCCGCTCGGCATCACGGCACAGCCGCAGCCGGCGATCCGGCGGGAAGGCGACCGAAAGGACGTCGCGTTGATCGCCGAGATGGCCGGGCGCCTCGAAGTCTCCGGCTTCGTCTTCGGGCTGCCGCTGCACGAGGACGGCAACGAGGGAAAGATGGCCGGGATGGTGCGCCGGTTCGCGGACAAGCTGCACGAGGCGACCGGGCTGCCGGTCGAGATGTGGGACGAGCGCTTCACGACTGCGCAGGCCGAACGCACGCTGATCGACGCGGGCGTCCGCCGCGAGAAACGCCGGGAAGTCCGCGACAGCATGTCGGCCGTCTTCATCCTCCAGGGCGTCCTCGACCTCCGTAACCGCCGATGAAGCGAACCCTCAAGAACCGGCTCGGCTGGGCGCTGGCGGGGCTGGCGGCCGTCCTGGGCCTCCTCGCATACCAGATCCTCACGCCGCCGTCGCGTGTCGGCTGGACGCCGCGCGTCGTGGTCATCCCCAAGGGCAGCAACTCGGCCGCCGCGGTCCGCCTGCTGGCGAGTTCCGGCGTCATGCGCCACCCGACCGCCTTCCGGCTGCTGGTGCTGGCCACCCGGACCGGGCGGAAGCTGCACTTCGGGGAATACACGTTCGATACGCCCCTCGCCCCGATCGACGTCTGGCGCAAGCTGGTCGGCGGCGACGTCACGAAGTATACGGTCACAATCCCGCCGGGCTCCAACCTTTACGACATCGCAGCCCTTTTGGCCTCGAAGGGACTCGTGACGGAGGAGGCGTTCCTCGACGCCGCGCACGACCGGATGCTGCTGGCCCGGCTGGGGATCGACACCGCGTCGGCGGAGGGGTTCCTGTTCCCGGAGACGTACCAGCTCGTCAAGGAACAGACGCCCGAGGAGATTCTCGAGATATTCAACCGGCAGTTCCGGAAGCGGTTCACCGACGAGATGGCGGCGGCGGCCCGCAAGCAGGGGTTCAGCGTCGCGCAGATCCTCACCATCGCGTCGATCATCGAGAAGGAGACGGCCGCGCCGCAGGAAAAGCCGCTCGTGTCGGCGATCATCCGCCGGCGGCTGGCGCTGGGAATGCCGCTCCAGATGGATCCGACGGTGATCTATGGGCTGAGGCTGTTCGGGAAGGACATCACGAAGAAGGCGCTGCAGACGACGTCGCCCTATAACACGTACACCACGACCGGGCTGCCGCCCGGCCCCATCGCCAACCCGGGGATGGAGGCCATCGAGGCCGCCCTCAACCCCGCCAAGGCCGACTACCTGTATTTCGTGGCGCGCGCCGACGGCACGCACGCCTTTTCGAGAACCCTCGAGGAGCACAACCGGGCCGTGGCCCGGTATCGGGCAGTGGAGCGCACCCGGGAATAGAAGCTACTCTTCGCCCTCGCCCACCGCCGGCGCCTTGCGCAGCGCATCGTCGGGCTCTTCGCGCAGGTATTTCTCTTCGCGCTCCATCTTTTCCTGGCATTCGACGCAAAATTTCGCGAACGGCATGACCTTGAGGCGGGGCTTGGGGATCTTGACGTCGCACTCCTCGCACAGGCCGTAGGTGCCGTCCTCGATCCGCTCGAGCGCCTCGTCGAGCTGGCTGAGCTTCTTCTTTTCGCGGTCGGTCAGGATCATGTCGAGCTCGCGCGTACGCTCTTCGGACACGGAATCGATGATGTCGCCGATGTCCTGCTGCGGCCCTTCGGTCGTTGCCTTGGAGCGCCGGGCGATTTCGAGGACCAGGTTCTCCCGCATTTTCGTAAGCATGTCCTTGATCGTCTTCATGCGCCGACTTCCCCCGGACGGATTTGAAAAAGCGTAAGTATACGCATTGCTTTCACGCTGTCAACGACTTTCGGACGGCAGCGCCCGGGCTCGGAGATCCCATTCCCGGGACGAGGCGACCCGCGCCCGGACGAGGTCGCCCGGCTTGCCCCGATAGCCCGGCAGCATCACGTTGCCGTCGACCTCGGGCGCCTGCCCCCGGTGCCTGCAGACCGCCGCCCCCCGGGCCGGGACCTCCTCGACCAGCAGCTCGACCTCGGAGCCGACCAGCGCCGAGTTGCGTTCGGAGAGGATGTCGGCCTGCGTGTCCTGGACGATCCGGAGCCGCTCCTGCCGGACCGCTTCGGACACCTGCGGCTTCATGCCGTGCGCCGCGGTCCCCTCTTCCCGCGAATAAGGGAAGACGCCGAGGTAGTCCCACCGGATCTCGTGCATGAAATCGAGCAGGTTGTGGAACGCCCGCTGCGTTTCGCCCGGAAAGCCTACGATGACGGAAGTGCGCAGGAAGATTCCCGGAATTCGCGCCCGAAGCGTTTCGACCAGCCGGCGCAGGTCGTCGGGCCCGTAACGGCGCCCCATCCGGCGAAGGATGTCGGGATCGGCATGCTGGATCGGGATGTCGAGATAAGGGACGATCTTGCCGCCCTCGGCCACGAGGTCGATCAGCGCCTCGTCGATGCCGGACGGGTAAAGGTAAAGCAACCGGAGCCACCGGAGACCGCGCACCTTGCGAATATCGCGCACCAGCCCCGGAAGCGCCCCCTTTTCGCCGCGATCGGTCCCCCAGGCGGTGATGTCCTGGCCGATGAGGGAAATCTCGCGGGCGCCGCTGCGGACAAGCATGCGGGCCTCGGCCAAAAGCGCGTCGCGGTCGCGGCTCTTGAGCGGCCCGCGGATCAGCGGGATCGTGCAATAGCTGCAGCGGTTGTCGCACCCCTCGAGCACCTTGAGGAACGCGGCAGGGGCCCCCGCGACGACCTTGCGCCGGAGGTAGTCCGACTCGGAGAGCGCCCCCTCGCCCACGCACGATCGGGGGGCGGCCGGTCCGGCGGGACCGGCGGTCTCGCCCAGCATGTCGCGCAGCAGGCCGGGCAGCGACGGGATGTCGCCGGGCCCGAGGAACAGGTCGACCTCGGGCAGGAGCCCGGGCAGCTCTTCCCGATAGCGGCGCGGGAGGCAGCCGGCCACCACCAGCTTGCGGAGGCGTCCCTTCGACTTCTCGGCCGCCAGCGCCAGCACCTCGCCGATCGATTCTTCCTTGGCCTCTTTCACGAAGCCGCACGTATTGACGACCGCGACGTCGGCCGGGCCGCGCGAAACCACCGTGAACCCCGCGTCGGCCAGCATGCCCGACATGACCTCGGCGTCGACGGCGTTCTTGCCGCAACCCAGCGTATGGATCAGGACGGTGCCCGGGACGGGCGCGGCGCGGCGCGTCATTCGTTCACCACTTCGGTGCCCGCGGGCTTCTTGAAGCGGAACAGGTCGGCCGGCAGCGACGGGTTGAAGGCGATGCCGTCGAGGTAGAGGTGGTTGGCGCTGCCCAGATTGTCGTAGAGATGGATCTCGACGATCCGCAGCCCCTCGTTCTCGACGACCAGGTCGATCCGCTTGACTTCGGGGGCGCCGTCGCCCTTGGGGATCAGGCGAAGCGCGGTCGCCGTCCCCTTCCTCAGCGGCTCGGCCGATTCGACCGAGAACATCGACGCCATGTTCCCCTTGCCGAAGAAAAGGAGCAGCGGGATCTTGCCGCCCAACGCCCCTTCCCCGATCTTCTTCCGGAACACCTGCCGCGAATCGGACGGGCGGAAATAGAGGAAGGCGCCGTCAGCCAGGAACAGCTGGTTGTCGGGCTTCGTGTAATTCCAGCGCATCCTGCTCGGGCGCGCGAAATAGAGGTCGCCCGACGCCTTGCGGACGATGCCGAGATTCTGGAGCGGCACCTCTTGCCGGAACCTGGCCGATAGCGTCTGCACCGCGCCGTATTTCGCGGAGACTTTCGCAAACAGCGCATCGCCGCTGCCCTTGTCCGCCGCGCCGGCCTGGCCGGCCGCGACCAGGGTGAATGCCGCAAGCGCGGCGGCGACGGAGCGCGTCATGCCCATCAACCCGTTCTTCATGCGTTTTGCCTTTCTGTCTCGTCGGTCCGGACGCCGAGCCGGAGCAGGTCGTGCTCGAGCTTCGCGACGCCGGCAAAGGTCAGCCCGTGGAGACCGGCAAGCCGTGCCCCCTCGGCGTATTCGGGAATGTCGTCGATGTAGACGCAGGCGCCTGCCGGAACGCCCAGCTTCGAGACCGCATCGGCATAGATCCGGGGATCGGGCTTGAGCGTCTTGACCCGGTAGGAGAGCGTAACCGTCGAAAAGCACGGAAACGGGGGCGACGACCGGATGTGGTGCCGAAAGTGCAAAGGGTTCGTGTTGGAAAGCAGGCCGACCGGGTAGCGGGAGGCCAGCCGCCGGATGAGATCGGCGGTGCCCGCGATCGGGGCGAAGAGGTCGGTGTAAGCCGCGACAAACTCGGGCATGGGCATCTCGGCGCCGGTGCGGGCGATCACGCAGCGATAGAACGCCGGCGAGCTGATCGTTCCCGCCTCGTATCGGGCATGGAGACCCGAGTCGTAGATCTCGGCCGAAAGCCGCGGGATCGACAGCGGAGAACGATCGGCCAACTTCCGGAGGAAGCGGCCGGTGTCGACCGTCGAGACCACGTTGCCGAAATCGAAGATGACCGCACGGACCTTCGATGCGCCCCGCCCGCTAGTCGTGGCCGCCACCGTATACCTCGCGCGGCTTGCCGCCCTCGGAGGGGCCGACGATGCCCTGACGCTCCATCGCCTCGACGATGCGCGCCGACCGGTTGTAGCCGATCGACAGCCGACGCTGGATCATCGACACGGAGCAGCGGCCGGCCCGGCGCACCTCCTCGACCGCCCGTTCGAAGAGCGGGTCCTGCGCGGCGTCGGCCTCGTCTTCGTCTGTTCCGGCCGCCGCCGCCGCGATCGACTCGTCGTAGACGGGCGCCCCCTGGCTCTTGAGGTGCTCGACGACGCGCCGCACCTCTTCGTCGCCGACGAACGGACCGTGCGCCCGGATGAGCCCCGCGGCGCCCGGCTGCAGGAACAGCATGTCGCCGTTGCCCAGGAGCGCCTCGCCGCCGCCGTGGTCGAGGATGGTCTTGGAGTCGTAGACCGAGGTGACCTTGTAGGAGATGCGCGCCGGGAAGTTGGCCTTCATGAGTCCCGTGATGACGTCGACCGAGGGGCGTTGCGTCGCGACGATGAGGTGGATGCCGACGGCCCGCGCCTTCTGGGCCAGCGTGATGATCAGCGCCTCGACCTCGCGCTTGGACGACGTTCCCATCATCAGGTCGGCGAGCTCGTCGATGACGATGACGATGTAGGGGAGCCGCGCCAGCTCCTCGGTCTCGGCGCCCGCCGCCCTGGACTTGGCGCGCGACGCAAGCTTCTTGTCGATGGTCTGGTTGTAGGCGTCGATATGCCGGACGCCGCTCTCGCTGAGCAGCTGGTAGCGGCCGTTCATCTCGCCGACCGCCCAGCGGAGCACGCCGCAGGCGGCCCGGGGATCGGTGACGACGGGATGGCGCAGGTGCGGGATGCCGTCGTAGGGCGACAGCTCGACCATCTTGGGGTCGACCATGAGGAGCCGGACTTCCTCGGGCGTGGCCCGGTAGAGGAGCGACAGGATCATCGAGTTCATTCCGACGCTTTTGCCCGCGCCTGTGGCGCCCGCGATCATCAGGTGGGGCATCTTCGCCAGGTCCCGGACGATCGGCTCGCCGAAGAGATCCTTCCCGATGGCGATAGCAAGCGGCGAGGTCGAATCGGCGAAAGCGCGACAGCCGAGGATCTCGCGGAGAACGATCCTGGAGCGCTTCTCGTTGGGGATCTCGAAGCCCATGACGCCCTTGCCGGGAATGTTGGGGACCACGCGCACCGCATCGCACCGCATGGCCAGCGCGAGATCGGCCGCGAGCGCGGCGACCCGGCTGATCTTGACGCCCGCCGCGGGCCGGAACTCGTAAGTCGTGACGAGCGGCCCGGTGCGGATCTCGGTGACCGTCCCCTCGATGCCGTGCTGCCGAAGCATCTCGAGCAGCGCGTCGGCGTTCCGGCGCAGCGTCGCCTCGTCGGCGCCCGCCTCGGGCGGCGGCGCCGGCTCGAGGAGGTCGAGGGCGGGCGGCACGAACGCCTTGCCGGGGCCGTCGACGGCGCGCGGCGCCTCGTCGACGTAGGGGGTCGCCGCGACGATGCGCGGAGAGGGGGTCTTCCGGGGATCGGCAGACGGCTCCCGGGGGTCCTTGCCGCGGGGGGCGGGCTTATCCCACGCCCCCTCCTTCGGGGCAAGCCGCTCCTTGACCATCGCGCGCACCTCGTCGCTGCTGCGGGAGCGGCGCCAGAGCGACGGGATTCCCGAGAGGGAGGAGCCGGTGAGGAGCATCAGGGAGAAGAGGAACATCGCGGAGAGGCAGAGGACGCCACCGACGGTGTTGAGCATCCGGCCGAACAGGTTGACGCCCGGGAGGCCGACGATGCCGGGCAGGAAAACATCTTGCCCCAGCAGGCGGACGTGCCCCGTGAAGAAGCTCAAGCCTCCCAGCAGGGAGCAGACGGCCAGCAGGCCGCCGAGCGCCCGCGTCCACTTTCCGCCCATCTCCTCGCCCCGGAAGGTCCACCAGGCCAGGCCGATGCACAGGATCGGGAAACCGACGGCGCCGATGCCGAACGATTGCAGCAGCAGGTCGGCGAAGACGGCCCCGACGCGGCCGCCCCAGTTGTGGACCGGCGCCTCGAAGGAGCTCCATGTGGAGAGCGAAGGATCGAACTGGTCGAACGAGATGAGGGAAACGGTGAGGAAGAGCCCCAGCGTGAGGAAGACGATCGCCAGCGCGTCCCTGCGGATCTTTTCGCTCATCTTGGGCTAGAGCCCCACGATGACGGGAAGGATGACCGGCTTGCGGTCGAGCCGCTTGTTGAAGAAGCGCCGTACCGCCCGGCGCACCTCGTCCTTGAACTCGGCGTAATCCTTGCGGGTCTCGGGCCCGGCCGCTTCCCAGCAGGCGAGCACCGCCTCGCGCGCGCCCGCGACCAGCTCTTCGTCGTCGTGCTCGGTCACGACGCCGCGCGTCATCACGTCGGGACCGTAGAGGATCTCGCCGGTCGTCGTCGAGATGGCCATCAGCACCATGACCAGCCCCACCTGGCTGATCTGGAAGCGGTCCTTGAGGACGAACCCGTCGACATCGCCCACTCCCTTGCCATCGACGAAGAGGCGGTTGACCTCGAGCTCGCCGGCGCGGGAGAGCATGCCATCGGTGAATTCGAGGATCTGCCCGTTGAGCGCCAGCTCGACGATCGGCACCCCGAGCGACTGGGCCAGCCGGAGGTGGCGGATGAGGAGCCGCGCCTCGCCGTGCACCGGGACGAAGTGGACCGGGCGCACCGCCTCGATCATGCGGACCAGGTCGTCGCGAGTGGCGTGCCCCGAGACGTGCACCTCGGAAATGCTGTCGTAGAGCACGTCGGCGCCGGCGAGGAACAGGTGATTGATCACGTTGAAGATGGTGCGCTCGTTGCCGGGGATGAACTTGGAAGAAAGCACCGCCGTGTCGCCCGGCTTGACCTTGATGTACTTGTGCTCGCCCAGCGCCATGAGCGTGAGCGCCGAGCGCGGCTCGCCCTGGCTGCCGGTGGTGAGGACGACGACGCGGTTGTCGGGCAGCTCGGACAGCCGGTCCATGCTGGTCAGCACCTCGGGGTGCGGAAGCTTCATGTAGCCCAGCTCCTGGGCGGTGTTGACGTTGCGGACCATGCTGCGGCCGGACAGCGCGACCTTGCGGCCGTTGCGCCAGGCCGCGTTGAGCACCTGCTGGACCCGGTGGATGTTGGAGGAGAACATGGCGACGATCACCCGGCCGGACGCCGCGGCGAATATTTCGGACAGCGCCTCGCCGACGAACGCCTCGGACAGCCCGTGCCCCTCGCGCTCGACGTTGGTCGAGTCGGAGAACAGGGCGGTCACGCCTTCTTCGCGCCCGAGCCGCGCCAGCCGGTCGATGGCGGTGGGGATGCCGTCGGGCGGGGTGTCGTCGATCTTGAAATCGCCGGTGTGGACGAAGATCCCCTCTTGGCATCGAAGGATGTAGCCCACGGCGTCGGGGATGCTGTGGCAGACCGGGAACGACTCGATTTCGAACGAGCCGACCCGAAAGCGGCCGGCGCGGGGGACGACCTCGAGCCGCGCCTTGTCGAGGCCGTACTCGGCCAGCCGGTGGCCGACGAGCCCGAGCGTCAGCCGGGTGCCGAAGACGGGGACATCGTACTCTTTCAACAGGAAGGGGACCGCGCCGATGTGGTCTTCGTGCCCGTGGGTCAGCAGGACGCCCGCCAACCGGGGGGCGACGTCGGCCAGTATCGCGAAGTCGGGGATGACGTAGTCGATGCCCAGCATCGTCTCGTCGGGAAACATGAGGCCCGCGTCGACGAGCAGCGCGGTCGCGCCGTCGTCGAACAGCATCGCATTCATCCCGATCTCGCCCAATCCGCCCAGCGGAACGACACGCAGCGTCATGATGCCCTCTTTCTCCTCATCCCGTCGTTTTTGCAGCGAATCAGGATATCACACGGGCGGCCTGCTGCGCCGCCAGGATCGCCTCGCGCGCGAGGCGGGTCAGCTCCTGCGCCCCGTGCGGATCGCCCCCCGTAGCGGACCGGATCGGCGGGAGCACGCGGAGCGTCAGGGTTGCGGGATGGACCCGGAGCGCTCCCTTGGGCAACGCAAGCCGCGATCCGTCGATGAAGACCGGGACGACCGGAACGCCGGCCCCTTCGGCGATGCGGAAGGCGCCCGACTTGAACGGGCCGATCGTGCCGTCGGCGCTGCGCGTGCCCTCGGGGAAGAGCACGATGCGCTCGCCGCGGGAGAGGCGCAGCCCGGCCTCGCGCATCATGCGGACGGCGTCGCGCCGGTCGCTGCGGTCGACCAGCAGGTTGCCCGCGGCCACGATCGCGCGGCCGAACAGGAAGACGCGGCCGAGCTCTTTCTTGGCGACGAAGCGGACGTCGCCGGGAACGGTCGCCAGCAACAGCGGAATGTCGGCGAGGCTCTGGTGGTTGGCGACCAACATCGCGCCGCCCGGAGGGAGGTTTTCGAGCCCGGAGACTAAGATCTTCCAGCCGGCGAGGCGGGCGAACGCGCAACCCCACCAGCGCATGACCGCCGCGGGCCATCGTTGGCCCCGGCCGACCGCGCCCGCGACGACCGTCGCCGCAGAGCCGCCGATCATCAGGGCGAGGATGGCGAGCGATCGGAATATGTCGGAAATCACCAGTCGGAGGCCTCCCGGAAGCTGTAGAACGTGCGATCCCCGATTATGACATGATCGAGCACCTGGATGCCCACGATTCCCCCCGCCGCGCGGAGGCGGCGCGTCACCTCGCGGTCTTCGACGCTGGGCGAGGGGTCTCCGCTCGGGTGGTTGTGGACCAGGATGACGGAGGCGGCCCGCTCGCGCACCGCCTCGGAGAACACCTCGCGCGGGTGGATCAGGCTGCCGTCGAGGATGCCGACCGAAACGCGGATCTCCCGGATCGCGCGGTGCTTGATGTCGAGCAGGAGCGTGTGGAACTGCTCGACCGGGATGCCCGCCAGCCGGTAGCGATAGCGCTCGAAGATGTCGGCGGCCGAGCGGTGGGGCGCGCTGCGGTCGGCCGGCGCCGAAAGGGCGCGACGCGCCAGCTCGAGCACCGCGTCCCAGCGCGCCTGTCTCGGGGGGTCGGCCGGTTGCGGCGGGCCGCAAACGAAGCGGCGCATCCCCTCCCGGTCGTCCGGAAAGGCGACCCGGAACAGGTCGGCCTCCCCCGCGTCTTCCAGCGAATAAAGCCTCTTGCGCGAGTCGTTCATGTTTCCTCCTGCGGATGTCGTGCAGGGGGTGTATCAATTTTCGTTCCCCGCGGTGCGACGGGGATCGGCGATAATGGCATGATGACTTTCGACGATGCGCGCACCCTGATCGGGCTGCTTGAAGCGAACGTGACCGCCGTCCTGCTGGGCAAGAAGGCCGAGGTCACGCTGACGCTCGCCTCCTTCCTGGCCGGCGGCCACATCCTGCTCGACGACATCCCGGGGACGGGCAAGACGACGCTGGCGCGGGCGATCGCCGCCGCGATCTCCGGCACCTTCCGCCGCATCCAGTTCACGAGCGACATCCTCCCGCAGGACGTGACCGGGGTCCACGTCTTCGACGCCGCCCGGCACGACTTCACCTTTTCGCCGGGGCCGCTCTTCGCCAACATCGTGCTGGCCGACGAGATCAACCGGGGCAACCCGCGCGCCCAGAGCGCGCTGCTCGAGGCGATGAGCGAGCGGCAGGTCACCATCGACAACCGGACCTACCCGCTGCCCGACCCGTTCCTCGTGATCGCCACGCAGAACCCGCAGGAGCAGTACGGCACCTACCCGCTCCCCGAGTCCCAGCTCGACCGGTTCAACATGCGGCTGCGCCTGTCTTACCCCGACCGGGAATCCGAGCTGCGGCTGATCCGGGAGTCCACCCTGTCGGCCGGGAGGGACGGCGCCGGTCCCGTGCTGACGCCCGGGCAATTGCGCGACCTGCGCGCCGTGGCGTGCACCGTCACGGTGGCCGAACCGATCGTGTCGTACATCTACCGGATCGTGGCGGCCACGCGCGCCCATCCCGCGATCCGGACGGGCGCCTCGCCCCGAGGCGCCATCGGCCTGAAGGCTACGGCGCAGGCGCTGGCGCTGCTTTCCGGCCGGGATCACGTGATCCCCGAGGACATAAGGCACGCCGCGCCGCCCGTGCTGTCCCACCGCATCCTCCTCCCGGGCGCCGGCGACGGCGGCCCGGTCGGCGCCGAGGCGGGAGACGCGCTCCTGCGCGAGATTGTCGACATCGTCCCGCCCCCGGCATGATCGCGCGGCTGCGCGGACGGCTTCGCCCCCCGAGGCGGCTCAAGACGACCCGGGAGGGAAAGTGGTTCCTCGCGCTGACCCTGGGCGTCGGTATCGCCGCGGTCAACACCGGCAACAACCTGCTCTACATCGTCCTCAGCGCCAACCTGTCGATCGTCCTCGTCTCCGGCTTCCTGTCCGAGATGACGTTGCGCGGCGCCCGCGTCGCGGTATCGCAGCCCGCCGAGGCGTTTGCCGGGCGCGAAGGGCTCTTGGCGGTTACGTGTACCGTTCCGCCGTCCCGGCGGTTTCCCGCGCTTTCCCTGGATGTCGCCTTCCGGATCGACGGGGAGCCGCTGTCGGCCCGGATGCCCGACGCCGCGCCGGGAACGATGTCCGCCCGGGTCTTGACGTTCCGGCCCCGCCGGCGCGGAATCCATCCGATCGACGCCGTCGCCGTGTCGACCCGATTCCCCTTCGCACTGTTCGAAAAATCGCTGGAGCCCGCCGCCCCGGATCTCGTGATTGTTTTCCCGGAGCCTGTCCGGGCGGCCGAAATCGGCTTCCCTGCCGGCGTCAACGCCTCGGCCGAAAGCCGCCCGGGAGGGCGGGGCACCGGGGCGGGAATCCGCGGCGTCCGCGATTATGCCCACGGCGATCCCGCCCGCGACATCCAGTGGAAGGCCACGGCGCGGCTCGGCCGGCGGATGGTCAAGGAGCGCGAAAGCGAGCGCGCCGGGCTCCTTGAGATCCGGGTGCCGGACGGAATCGCGGGGCCCGCCTTCGAGCGCGCCGTCTCGGGCGCGTGCGGCGACGTGCTCCGCTGCGAGCGGGAGGGGATCGGCTACCGGATTCACCATGCGGGCCGAATCGCCGTCGACGGCACCCGGGAAGGCGCCCGGAAGGAGGCGCTGCGCTTTTTGTGCGAGGTCGCGCCGGGCCCCGCCAAAGCCGCGCCGCGATCCGCCGCAGGCGGCGGGCCCCGGAAGCCGCATGGCCCGCTCCCAGGCGGCGACGCCCTCACCCGGGAGACCCGCGACCTCCTCTGGTGGATTCCCCGCATCTTCTGGGGAAGCGGGCTGCTCATGCTCTTCGCGGCCGGCGTGCCGTGGCCCTTCGTCGCGGGGGCCGCCGCCGCATTCTCCGCCGGACTGGCGATGGAGCTAGGCGCGCTTCCCCCGCTCCGGGGACGCGGACTCGAGACGCTCCTGGGCGGGATCGTCTGCCTGCTCGCCGCCGCCGATTTCCTTTTGGGCGGGCGCGATCCGCTCCGGTCGGGCGCGCTGCTCGTGCTCGGCATCCAGTCGATCCGCTTCCTCCTTCCGAAGCGGGTCTCCGACGGCTGGCAACTGACCGCCGTCACCTTCCTCGAATACCTGGCCGCCGCCGCGACCGAAAGCGGACCCCGCTTCGCCCTGGCCGCCGCCGCGTTCCTGCTGCTGTGCCCGGGCGCCATGTGGTCCCATCACGCCCGGAATCGGGCCGAGGCGGGCGGGCCGGCCGCCCCGGTTTCCCCCCGGTTCGCCGCCACGCTCCTGCTGGGCATCGCCCTCGCCGGCATCGCGATGTCGGCGCTGCTGTTCACGGTCACGCCCCGCCTGCGGGTGGGACACCTCTCCCGAAAATCCCCCGCGACGCGGAAGACGATCGGCTTTTCGGACACCCTCTCGATGCACGACATGTCGGGCGCCGCCTCGGACACGCGGGTTGCGGCCCGCATCGATTTTCCCGGAGGGGAAGGCGGCCCGCCGGGCGGCGAGCGCTACCTGAAGGGGGCGAGCTGGTCGATCTTCACGGGAGGGCAGTGGCGAAAAGGGGGGGAATCCCCCGCGCTCGTCCCGAGGGTCGGCATCAACTATTTCCTGGCGCCGCCTTCGGCCGGAACAGACCCGGTCGAGGCGGTGATCACGCTGGAACCGCTCGACAGCGCCGCGCTCTTCGTCTACGGGTCCCCCGTCTCGGCGGAGGGTCCCCTCGGGAACCTGCGCGTCGATCGCTTCGGCAACCTGCTGCTGTCGTCGCCAGACCGCCCCGCGATCCGCTACCGGCTCCGCTTCATGCCCGCCCCTGTCCCGCCTTCGGGCGTCTTTTCTCCCCCCTCCGACGCCGATCGCCGGAATCCGGCCGACGAGCTGCCGGAAATCGCCGCGCTATCGGCGGAAGTCGCTCCGCCCGGCCTTCCTCCCGAGGCGCGGGCGCGCCGGCTGGTCGCGTTCCTGCAGGCGGGCTACCGATACACGATCGAGGGATCGGCGGAAGGAATCCGCGATTTCCTGTTCGTCCGGAAGGCGGGTTATTGCGAGCATTTCGCGACGGCCTTGTGCCTGCTGCTGCGGGCATCGGGAATCCCGGCGCACGTCGCGGCCGGCTACCTGGGCGGCGAGTGGAACGAGATCGGGAACTACCTGATCGTGCGCCAGATGAACGCGCACGCCTGGACGGAGGCGTGGATCGGCGGCCGCTGGGTCACGCTGGACGCGACCCCGGCCGGGCGGAGCGAAGGCGTCGCCGCCCGGCAAAAGGCCAGCCGGGGGGAGAAATATCTCGACTGGCTGCGCCACGGGTGGGACCGATATGTCGTCGATTACGACCTGGCGATGCAGGCGAAGGGGGTCGAGGCGATCGGGGCGGCGTTCAAGCGGCTTCCGGCCGCGGGGCGAGGCGCCCTGCCGCGGGCGGCGCGGACGCCGGTCGCCGTGGCGATCCTGGCCACGGCCGGAGCCGGCATCCTGCTATGGCGGTTGCGACGACGCGCGGGCCGCCGGGCGGATGAGGCCTCAGCCGGCGGCGAGCCGCTCCCGGCCCCGTACGCGCGGCTGTTCCGGATGCTCGCGCGCAACGGTTGGAAAAGGAATCCGGGCACGTCTCCCGCCGGGATGCTGGCGGCGGCGACCGCCGGCCGGCCCGAACTCGCGGATGACCGGGCCCGGTTCTGCGCGCTCTATCACCGCGACCGCTTCGGCGCCGCCCCGCTGCCCGCCGGCTTGCGCGCCGAGGCGCTGGCGCTGGCGGACCGGCTGCGCTTGGCGCTTTCCCGCGAGACGGCAAGGTAGTCCCCGCTCTTCCCGCCCGATTTCTCGAGCAGCCGGATGCCGGTGATCTCGATCCCCTTGTCGACCGGCTTGCACATGTCGTAGACGCACAGCGCCGCGGCCGCCACTGCGCAAAGCGCCTCCATCTCGACGCCGGTCGGCGCCACCGTCTTGACCTCGGCTTCGATGCGCACCTTCCCCGAGGAAGGCAGCGCCAGGTCGACCCGGACGGACGCGAGCGGGATCGGATGGCACAGCGGCAGCAGCCGGGGCGTGTCCTTGGCCGCCTGGATGCCCGCGACGCGCGCGACCCCGAGCACGTCGCCCTTCGGGATCTTCCCGTCGCGCAGCATCTTCCATGACGCGGGCGACAGGACCGCCCACCCCTCCGCGACCGCCCTGCGCGCGGTTTCCACCTTGCCCGAGACGTCGGCCATCCGGGCGTCGCCTGCCTTCCCCATTTTATTTCCACCTTTCCCCGGCAACGGCCGGGCGTGCTATGATTGCCCGGATCGATTCTACGCCCCTGCCCCAAGGAGCGACATGCCCTTTCGTTTCACTTCCCGCGTACGGCTGTTTGCCGCGCTGCTCGTCCTGCTCCCCGTCGTCGCGTCCGCCGCGAGCCGTACGCTCGTCTATCCGCTGCCTCCGGGCGTCGAACTCCCCTCCGAATTCGTGTTCAAGGGCGAATACCCGCTCAGCGAGCTGCGCCCGGGCCGCCTGACCGAGACGCAGAAGAAGGAAATCGCCTATTTCCGCGAACGGATGCGGAAGGATCCCCGCATCTTCATGCTCATCCGCGTGACCGCCGACCCGATCGGCAGCGAGGCCGAGACGGCGACCTGGACCGGGCGGATCGCCCAAGGGCTCGCGGGCCGCCTGCAGGACGCCGGCATCCCGAAGGACCGGATGATGATCGTTCCGGCCCGCCGCGATACGACGCTTTTCGACGAACCGCGCTGGGGGGCGTTCGAGAAGCGGCAGCGCGTCTACCTCCTCGGCCTTTCGGGGGGGGATTGGCTCAAGCGCAAGATCGAGCCCGTCGCGATCGCGAAGCCGCTTCCGCCCGAAGCGCCGATGAGCATCCTCCTGCCGCTCGAGGGAAAGACCGATCGCGCCAACCACCTGCTCAAGGGAAAAGCGCCGGAAGACGTCAAGAACGTCGCCATCCTGGTCGGCCGGGAAACCCGCACCGCAGACGTCATCGACGGGCAGTTCGAGGTCCCGGTCTCGCTCCGGGCAGGCGAAAACCGGATCACCGTCACCGGCCTCGACGCCTTCGGGCGCGCCCTGCGCGCGACGCGAACCGTGCTCTATATCCCCCCGAAGCCGAGCATCTCGATCATCGACCCGGCCAAGGGCGTGGTCGTCGACACCACGCTCAGCCCGATCATCACGGTCAAGGGACAGGTCAACAGCAAGACCCGGCTCAAGACCGTCTACCTGAACCAGAACGGGCTTTACCGCCCCATCCGTTTCAAGCCCGACGGCAGCTTCTCCCAGCAGACCGCGCTCATCACCGACGACGACCTGTTCCAGATCGAGGCGCTCGACACGGGCGACCAGACCGGCGCCAGCGAGGTGCGGGCGGCGCGGTCGCACGGCATCGCCGAACGACCCCTGATGGCCATCCTCCACTGGGACCAGGACGACGTCGACCTCGATCTGCACGTCCGGGACAGCCGGGGGCACGAGACCTCGTTCGACGCGCCCGAGGTGCTCGAGAGCGCCACGGCGATCCCGTCGGGCAAGCTCTGGGTCGACAACAAGAACGGATACGGCCCCGAGATCTTCACCGCCGAGGAGACCGAGAAGGAAAGCTACACCTTCGTCGCCGACTACTACTCGGGCAAGAAACCGTGCCGGGCGTTCCTCACCGTCGTGCTGTTCGCCGGCTCCCCGTCGCGGCGGCTCGTCCGCATGTTCGGGCCGTTCCAGCTTTCCCCGGGCAAACCACCCCGCGAGATCGTCGAAGTCACCATTCCGCAAGGCACCATCCGCGAAAGGAACCGTTAAATGACCCCGTCACGCATCCGGATCGCCACGCTTCTCGCGGCGTGCATCGCACTTTTGGCCGCGCCGGCCTCCGCGCTCGCCGCCGCCGAGACAGCCGAGGCCGTCGAAAAGGATCTCGCCGCCGTGTTCCAGCGGATGGACGCCATGAAGACGGAGCTCGACCGGATCGAGGAGCTGGCGGCCGCGCCCAAGGCGACGATGCTCCGGATCGAGATCCTGGCCGACGGAACGGCCCCGGTGGCCCCCGTCCAGGTCCGCTTCCTGGTCGACGGCAAGGTCGAGGACGAGCACGAGTGGTCGAAGGTCGATCGCGATTCATTCTCCGACCGGAACGTCCCGATGCCGCTCGTCTTCATCATCCCCTACCTCCCCGGGAACTACGCTTCCCGGCTCGAGATCCAGAACCCCGCCTGGAAATCCCCGGTTGCCTTCGACTTCAACGCCGCGATGCGCAAGGGCGAGACGACCATCCTGCGCCTTCGCCTGGGCACCCCGGCCGGGAAGGCCGAGCCGCAGCTGACGAAAACCCCGGAAGCGCCCCAGGCGCCGGCCAAGGTTCCCGGAAAATAGCGCGTGAACCCGACGCTCCGAAAAGCGGCCGCCCTCCTGCTGGCGGCCGGCCTGCAGACCGGTTCGGTCCCGACGCACGCCGCGGCCGGGCCCTCCGCGGCGGCCGGGCGGGTCGCGTCGTTTCTCGATCGCGGGATGCCCGCGGTCGCCGAGCGCACCTTCCGGGCGATGCCCGCCGCCGAGCAGGGCGCGTCGCCGCTGCTCCCCGCGTTGCTCCGGGCGATGGCCGACCGGGGCGGAAGCGGGGAGGCGCTGGCGCTGTTCGAGTCGGTGCGCCCGCATCTCGCCGAGCCCGTCCGCTCCGAGGCGTTCCTGGCCGCCGCGCGCATCCATTGGGACGCCAAGGCCTTCGACAAGGCGGCCCCCCTCCTCCGCGAAGTCGCCCCCGGTTCGAAGGCGGCGCCCGAAGCCATGCTCTACCTGGCGCGCGCGCTGGCCGCCGGCGGCGACCTTTCCGGCGCGGCGAAGGCGCTCGAATCCGTTCCCCCCGGTCCGAGACGCGCCCTGGCCGCCGGCGAGATCGCCATGTTGCGCGGCGACGCCGCCGGCGCGCAGGCCGGCTGGCAGGGGACCGCGACCGATTCCCCCGCGGCGCTTTCCGCCCGGCTGCTTGCCGATTCCATCCGGGCCGACGCCGATGCCCTGGGCGCGCTGTCCGAAACGCGCGGGATGTCCGCGCCGGGGCGCTGCGCCGCGCTCGAGACGCTCGCATCGGTCCGGCTGCAGGCCGGCGATTTCGCCGGCGCGCTCTCCGCAGCCGACAACGGGATCGCCGCCGCGCACGATTGGCTGGACGACGCGACGACGCAGCCGAAGTGGGACGGCACCCGGGCCGGCGCCGACCTCCTGTGGGGCGCGCTCGTCGCCCGATTCCCCCACGACGCGCCATCCGACCGTTTCTTTGCCAAAGGACGCGGCTTCCTCTCGGAATCGGCGCTGCTCCAGGCCACCCTCTCCGCGACCAACGACACCCGCGCGCTATCGCGCGACGTCCGCTGGAAGCGGGGGGCAATCGCGGCGCGCCGGAAAGCGGTCGCCGACGCGCTCGGCCGGTCCGAAGCCATCCGCCGGTCCTATCTCGACGACCGCCAGAAATCGCTCATGACGCGGAACCGCTTCAAAGCCGCGGCGTCCGAGGTTCCCATGGCGGCGCTCGGCGGCACGATCGATCCCAAGGGCGCCGCGCTTATCGAGGGCACCGACAAGCGGAGCGCCGAGCTGCGCGGGCGCATCGCGAAGCTCATCGCCGACGTCGACCGCGCCTCCTCGAACGGCCCCTTCATGCGCGCCCTCCCGGCCGAGGATCAACGGATGGTTTTTTACGCCCGCACCCGGCTGGGCAAGCTGGCCGACGAACTCGACGAGCTTGACGAGAGAGGCGCCTTCGCCCGCGGCCGCGTGTGGAACCGGTGGAAGTCCGCCTACGTCGCGCGCATCTCTCTCATCATGAATGCGTCCGACAACGCCACGATTGCGTCGACAGGCGGCGAGCGGCGCGCCGCGAAGGATGCGGTACCGCTGACGTCCGCCCAGACCGAGCTCGACCGCTGGCTCGGGGCACTCGGCACCTTCGACCGGATCGCGTCCCGCGACACGGCGCTTTTGGCCGGGCAGCGGGCCGCGCTCGCCCGGGATGCCGGGGAACGCGTCGAATCCGCCCGGGCGCTGCTCGTCGAGGCGATCCGGCGCAAGGAACGGTCGTTTCAATACCTTGCGGGACGCGCGGCGACCGAGTGGCGCATGGCGGGAAAAGCGGCCCCCGCCGACAACGCGTCGATATCCGAGGCGCGGCGCGCATCGCTCCTGTCCGAGGCGCTTCGGCACTTTGCGGCCTCCCTCCCCCCCGGCAAGGAATCGGCGCCCTGGCTCGACGAGGCCCTCTACGCCATGGGCGAGCTGCACTATGAAAGTGAGGAAGCGCGCTTCTTCGGCAAGGAGGGCGCCGGGAACATGCCCGACTACTCCACGGCTTCCGCTTTCTTCCGCCGCGTGATCGACGAATACCCGGCCAGCCCATACGCCGAGCCTTCGTACTACGGTCTCGCGATCGCCCAGCAGGATTCCGGCGCGGCCGACGAAGCGTACAACACCATGGAAAAGCTGCTGGCCCGCTACCCGGCGTCGCGTTACGCCGACGAAGTCCGGCTCCGCCTGGGCGAAAGCGCGTTCGACTCGAACGAGTTCGCCGTCGCCGAGCAGCACTACCGGAAGGTCGGCGAGAAAGCGCCCCCCGAGATCCGCACGACCGCCCTGTTCAAGCTGGGCTGGTCGCTCTTCCTGCAGTCGCGCCCGAAAGAAGCCGCCGAGCCGTTCCTGTCCTCGCTGCTCCTTTCCCCGAAGGCGACGAAGACCGGCGGGGTCAACCAGGAATCGCTGAAGATGGTCTCCCGCATGCTGGTCGAGGCCGGGATCGACAACACGGCCGAGCGGTTTCTCGCCGACCGGGGGGCGTCCGTCTTCGGCCCTCCCGTGCTGCTCCAGGTGCAGGGGCTGCTCGACACGCAGAACCACCACGCCGAGGCCACGGCCGTTGCCGACCGTCTCGGCGCCGGTTGGCCGCTGGCGTCCGAACGCGTCGATGCCGAGATCACCGCCGCCGAGGCGCTGCGCAAGGCGAAAAAGGACGAGGACGCCTATGCGCGGCGTGGCGGGTTCCAGTCGGTGTTCGGACCCGGCACCCCGTGGCAGGCCGATCCTTCTCGCACGAAGGCCGAGATCGCGCGGGCCGACAACACGGCCGAAGAGGCGACCCGCGTCGCCGCCTTCCATTTCCACGGACGGGCCCGCGAGGGCGCGGTCGCCGATCGGGGACGCGCGATGAGGCTCTACGACGCCTATCTCTCGGGATTTCCGGCGGCCCCGAAAGCCGAGGAGATCGCCTACCAGCGAAGCTGGCTGCTGTTCGAAGACAACCGCAAGAAAGAATCCGCCGCCGCATTCGAATCGGTCGGGAAAAACGTCTCGGGTCCGAGGGCCGAGGCCTCACGCTACATGGCGGTGCAGGCGGCGAAGGACATCGCGACGCCCGCCGACGCGGCGTCTCAAGCCGAGATCGTCCGGCTGGCGCGCGCCTATGAGCAGGGCTTCCCGAAAGGCGAACGGCTCTACCTGGTCGTCATGGACCGCGCCGTCGCGCACCGCAACGTGAAGGAATTCCGGGAGGCCGCCGAAGCCGCGCAGGTCGCCGCAAAAAGCGCAGCCACGGTCCCCGAGCGACGCGCCGCGCTCCGGATCGGCGCCGACTCGCTGTTCGACGCGGCCGATTACGCCGGGGCCGAAATCGGCTACCGGGCGCTGCTCGCCACCGCGCCCGAAGGCAAGGAAAAAGCCGAGGCCGAGAGCTGGACCGGCTTCTCGATGTTCCGCCACGCCGAGGCGCTCCAGAAGACCCAGGGCAAGGGAATCGAGGCGGCCGACCTGTTCCTCAAGCTGTCGAAAGAGTTTCCCGCCCACGAGATCGCGACCGTCGCCCGGTTCCGGGCGGGCGCCGCCTACGCCGACGGCGGGCGCACGCGCGACGCGATCGACGCCTTCCTTGTTGTCGAGGGGGGCGCCGGGGAAAAGGACAAGGAGCTCCGGCTCGACGCCACCCGCTGGCTTGCGCGGCTCTACGAAAAGAACGGCGAGCCGATCCCCGCAGCCGAACGGGTCGAGAAGCTGGCCGGCCTCGCCAAGGATGCGCCCGAGCGCGAGACGCTGCTGCTGAAGGCCGCCGACCTGGCGACCGCGGGGAAGGACACCCCCAGGGCGCACCGGTTGCTGCTCACGGTCGCCGCCCTGCCGACCACGGCCGTCCCGCTCCGCATGCACTGCCTGACCCGGGTCGCCGACGACGAGCTGGCCGCGGGCCGGATCGACGAGGCCGACAAGCGGTACGGCGAAGTCATCGCCGTCCATCGGACGGCCAAGGATGCCGCGCCCGAGCTGGCGGGGAAGGCGTTTTTCCGGCAGGCCGAATACCGGTTCCGGAATTACCTCGCGATCAGGATCGTCCCGCCGCTCGAGAAGACGTTCGCCGCCAAGCAGGAGGCGCTGACCGCGTGCGCCGCGCTTTACGCCGAGGCGGTCGGGACGGGCGACACCGACACGGTTTCGGGCTCCCTCCACCGGATCGGCGAGGGGCTCGAGGAATTCCGGTCGGCCATCCTCACCTCCCCGACGCCCGACGGCCTTTCCGCGGTCGAGAAAGAGGAATACGGCCTGCTGCTCGAGGAAAAGGCGGCCCCCATCGAAGACAAGGCGATCGAGGCCTACCGGAAATGCCTCGACCATTCGATCGCCGCGGGCGCCGCCACGGCATGGTCCGACAAGAGCCTGGCGCGGCTTCGAGCGCTGCGTCCCGCCCGCTACGGCAAGAAGGGCGATTTCGCATTCCCGGTGCTGTCGCTCCCCGACTTCCGCGGCATCGTCGAAAGGAGCGCCCCGTGACGTTTTTCCGCATCGCGCGCCTGCTCGCACTGTCCGCCGCTTTCGCGGCGGCGGCCGGCTGCGCCGCTCCCCAGGTCGGGCTGCTCCCCGCCCCCCCGATGACCATCCGCAAGGAAGCGCCCCCTTCCCCGGCCCGCATCCCTTCCACTGCCCCCCCGGCGGCAGCGCCCCAGGGCACGGCGCCCCAGGGCACGGCGCTCCAGCCCCCGGCGACCCAGGCCGGTACGGCTTCCGCGGCGGCGGCTGCACCGGGAGCCGCCCCTTTGCCGGTCGCCGACAACACGATCCCGGCGCCCCCCCCTATCCCCGTCGGCTGGAAGGAATACACCGACGCGATCGCCCGAACACGCGAGGCCATCGCGCGCCAGAAGCCGGGGGAAGCCGTCGCCGCCTGGAAATCGATCGAGGGCGGCCCCTACCGGGCCGATGCGATCTTCCACCAGGGCGTCCTGCTGCACCTCGCCGGAGACATCGACGGGGCGGCGGCCCAGTACCGGCGCGGTACCGATGATCCTCCCATCCACCAGCCGTCGGCCGCCAACCTCCTGGGCATTTACCTGATGAAGGGCGAGATCGCGAAAGCGCGCGCGCTGGTCGCCCGGTCGGTTCCGTCGGGGGCGCTCGCCCCCACGATCCCCGAACTGGTCAACAACGCCGGCGCCGTCCTGCTCGAGGCGGGCGAGACCGAGCGCGCGGGGACGCTGCTGGCCACGCTGTCATCCCGGAACGACAACAGCGCCGCGGCCGAATGGAACCGGGCAGTGCTTGCATGGAGAAAAGGCAACGCGGCCGCCGCCCGGACGATTTCCGGGCAGCTGCCGGCCGAGACCGGCCAACTTTGGGTCGTCACGGCTTCGCGGGCCGCCTGGGACAACGGGCTCGCTTCCCGCATCGCCGGCCCCTACTCGTCGGCGCCGGGCGGCGACCGGCGGCTGACGCCGCTGGCCCGGAACTTCGCCGCCTATACCGCCTATCGCGCGGGAAAATCGGACGCGGCCGACAATATCCTGTCCGAGGCGGCCCGCGCGCCGGACGCTCCTCCCGAGCTGATGGCAAACCTTGGGCTGCTGCAGGTCGAGCGCGGCCGGTGGAAAGACGGGCGGTCGACCCTCGAGCAGGTCACCCGGGAATATCCGTCGGTCCCGGAGGGGTGGCTCAACCTGGGGATCTTCCGGGAAGTCTATGCCGGGGACGCCCCCGGGGCAGTGGAATGCTATCGTAGATATGTTAGTTTAGGCGGTCAAAGAAAAGACGAGGTCACCAAGTGGATCGACTGGCTGCAAAAACCGGCGCCGCCCTCTTCGCCCTGACGCTCATGCTCGGCGCGCCCGCACCGGGACGCGCGGCGGCCGGAACCGCGGGGAAGGGCCGCAAAGCCGAGACCGCCGAGCGGCGCCGCGCGCCGGTCCAGCTCGAGGCGGTTAGCATCACCGGGACGCCCGAGCACCCGGCGATCCTCTTCTTCCTCCCGCGCGCCAAGTTTCGCCTTCTCCCCTATCGCACCGGGCGCGACTGGAAAGAGCGGATCCTGACCGAAACCAGAGAAATGGGTGACGCCCCCCGATGAGCGCAGAGCTGCTGTTCGACGACCATAATCCCAAGATCGAGTTTGGCGACAGGCAGGAGAAATTCTTCAAGCTTGCCGTCGGCATTTCCATCCTTTTCCACATCCTCGGACTCCTGACCAGCCCATGGTGGCAGCCCAAGCCGGTGACGCGCGACCAGGTCATGCAGGTCGATATCGCCAACGTCCCGGCCCAGGAACTGCCTCAGCCCAAGGAGGCGGCGCCGATCCGGCTGCCCGACGCGGTGAAGGCGGCCCCGCCGCCGCCGCCCAAGCCGACCGCCGAGCAGATGGCCGAGTTCAAGAAGCAGGCCGCCGAACCCCCGCCGACCCCGGCGCAGCTGGCCGAGCGCGCCGCCCAGGCCGTCCGGGAGGAACACGAAGCCGCTCGTACCAAGGTGCGGAGCGTCGGGCTGGGCGCGGTCCTCGAAAAGAGCGGCGGGAACGCCGCGCCCCCGATCAACGTCCCCACCAGCACGCGGGTGTCCAACGGCCCCCGCGGCGCCATGGACTACGGCGCGGCCAAAGGGACCAGCGGCGCCGACCCGCTCTCCGGGAAGGGAATGACTCCAGGCATCGAAAAACAGCTCGCCTCCGCCTCCCGCGGCGGTGGCGGCTCCGGCGCTGCAGGAGGGCGTCTTTCCTCCAAGGTTTTCAAGACCGACACGGGGATGGATGCCGAAATCAGCGGATCGATCGACGACCAGTCCCGCTCGGCCCAGGCCATCTCCGCGGCGGTCAAGAACTACCAGAGCGGCATCAAGTACGCCTATACGCAGGAGTTGCTGAAGAATCAGTCCATCAGCGGAAAGATCACCGTCGAGTTCGTCATCCGGCCCGACGGATCGGTCGAATCGGTCGACATCAAGCAGTCCAGCGTCAACTGGCCCCCCCTCGAGGCGGCCATCAAGAAGCGGATCTCGCTGCGCTGGAATTTCGGTCAATCCAAGGGGGGCCCCGTCAAGGTGGCGTTCCCCTTCGTCTTCCACCCCGAGATGTGACCTTTCGATGACGTTGCGTACGCCCATCTTCCTGACGGCTTTTTCGGCGCTCGTCACCGCCGTCCTCCTTCCGGCGCCCATGGCGCGCGCCGCAAACCCGGGAGCGAACGCAGCCGGGGTCCTGGAGCTGCAGGACGACGAGCAACTGACCCGGATCGAGCAGATCATGTGGAGCCGTGACGGGAACGAGATCCCGACCCTTCGCAAATGGGCCGCGGCCGACGACAACGAGCGGGTCCGCGAACGCTCGGTAGGCGCCCTCGTGCTTCTGGGCGACAAGGGCGAAGGCAACGTGTACCAGGACCGTCTGGCGCATGACGCCTCCCCCCGCGTGCGGCGCGCCGCCGCCGAGGCGATCGGCATCCTCAAGACCCGGATTTCCTCGACGCAGCTCGTCTCGACGCTCCAGAAGGATTCCGATCCGATGGTGCGCGCGGAAGCCGCCCGGGCCATCGGCCTGACGGGGCTGAATCTCGCCGGCCCCGCCCTCCTGGGCGCCGTCGCGCAGGACGCATCCCCCGAGGTCCGCGCGCTCAGCGCCGAAGCGTACGCCCGCCTCAAGCTCAACCAGGGGACCGAGCTGCTCCAGGGCGTCGCCCTCCGGGAGTCGTCCCTGCTCGTCCGCCTCTACGTCCTGCGCGCGCTCGTCGAGACCGCCCCCCGGGAGGCACAGCCCACGTTCAAGGTCATATGGGAGACGGCGCGGGAACCCGACCTCCGCGTCGAGGCGCTCAAGGGGCTGCTCCTGTCGGGCCGGGAGAATTGGGAAACCGAGGGGATGGCGAGCGCCGACGACCGGGTTCGCTTCCTGGCGTTGAAGGCCTGGCTGGCCAAGCACTATCCGAAACGAACGGTCTTCCAACCGGCACGCAATTCAGCCGAGGTGATGCGGCTCGAGCCGTTCCTGCAAGACACGGTGCGCGGCATCCGCGACATCGCCCGCGAAACGCTCGAACGCGCCGGCTTCAAGCTGAAGTCGTCCGGCTTCGGCTACCAGATCGCCGACTAGCCCTAAAAAAGGCGGCACGCCGCTTGATGGAACCTCCAGGCACCCAGGAGGAACCATCCCATGCTCGTTCGCGTCCTCACATCCACGCTATCCGGCATCGACGCCATCCCGGTCGAAGTCGAGACCGACATCTCGCAAGGACTCCCTTCGCTCACGGTCGTCGGGCTGCCGGCGGGCCCGGTCCGGGAAAGCGGCGACCGGATCCGCGCCGCGGTCCGCAATTCGGGCCTTCCTTTTTCCGGCCGCAAGATCACGATCAACCTGGCGCCGGCCGACCTCCGGAAAGACGGCGCACTGCTCGACCTGCCGATCGCCCTCTCGATCCTATGCGCCGAAGGGGTGATCCCCGGCAATTCCCTCGGCAAATACCTCGTGGCCGGCGAGCTGTCGCTCGACGGCTCCGTCAAGCCGGTTCGCGGCATCCTGTCGCAGGCGCTGCTCGCATCCAGACTCGGCCTCACGGGCATCATCGTGCCCAGCGCCAACGCGCGCGAAGCTGCGATGGTTCCCGGCCTGTCCGTACTCCCCGCGCCCGACCTGCGAACGGCGGCGGCCATCCTGTCCGGCGAGGCCGAGGCGCCGTCTCCCGCTTCGGCCGACCGCGACCCGGGCCCCGACGCCGACCTGCCGCCCGACCTGGCCGACGTCGCCGGACAGATGGTGGCCCGACGCGCGCTCGAGATCGCCGCCGCCGGCGGGCACGCCCTGATGTTCGTCGGCCCGCCCGGCTGCGGGAAGACGATGCTCGCCGAGCGGCTGCCCGGCATCCTCCCCCCCTTCGAGGCGGACGAGGCGCTCGAGACCGCCCAGGTCTACAGCGCGGCGGGCGAGCCGCCCTGGCCCCGGGTGCCGACCCGACGCCCTTTCCGCGCCCCCCACTTCTCGATCACCCGGGCGGGGCTCGTGGGCGGCGGCAATCCGCCTAGGCCCGGCGAGATCAGCTTCGCGCATGGCGGGGTTCTCTTCCTCGACGAGATGGGGGAATTCTCCCGGGGGACCCGCGAAGCGCTCCGGCAGCCGCTCGAGTCGGGCGAAATCCGCATTGTGCGGGCGGGAAACTCCTGCCGCTTCCCGTCGCGCTTCCTGCTCGTCACGGCCACCAATCCGTGAAGTTGCGTTGCCTTTCTGCCAGCTTCTCAGGGGCTGGCGAGCCCTGAAAAAAAGGTGGCGCTTTGGAGGAAGCTGAGGGGAGATAGCAGAGGTTGATGGTGACGTCTTCGGAGCCGATAATGAGTTTGTCAGTGATGCTCTCGACGATTTGGCGCTTCTCGTCGGGAGTGAGGGCGGGCCAGTTGGAATAAAGATCTCTGGCTTGGGATAGGATTTGGTCGCTGGAGAGGTATTGGATTTTCAGGAAATCAATTTCCCCTCGGTGTTCGGGGATAGAATCGTCAATCTGTTTCAGTCTGGCTTCTAACGGCTTATGTGTTCGTCCAAACCCTTCCGGGGTGATCTGGTCTTCGACATACAGCCGATAGACCTTATCCATTTCCTTTTTGATCTTGGTTCGTTCTTCGGCAAGTGACTGAAGAAGTTCTTCCTTCTCCTTGATTGTCTGATCCGCTTTATCCATATACCCGGCAATGTCTTCTGGAGAGAAGAAAAACGCTTTGAGTTGATGCTGGAATATTCCTTCCAAGTCACCAATCCCAATCTTATTCCGACAGCTATAGCAGATATATTTAGGGGAATTGGACGGGACATACATCTTGCTGCCGCATTCGCAGAAAGCATAGCCGGTAAAAAGGTGAGCAACCTTTTTAGTCGGAGGGCCTTTTTTCTTTCTTTGCTCTTCCAAAATGGAATTGCATTGATCCCAAAGTTCCGGGGAAACGACAGAGGGCACCTCTATGAAGACCCAGTCTTCTTCGGGCTTCAAGACCCAATTGCGTTTGTCGCCCAAGCTCTTGGTGTAATTGAGCCGGTGCAGACCCTTCGCGGTCGAATCTTCTAGCAGTCTTTCAATGGTGGTGTCCGAGAAATTGGCTCCGCTTCGAGTGCGATAGCCTCTTTCGGTCAGGATGCGGGCGACGGTCTTTTTCCGGCGATGCTCCGCGAAGAGTTCATATATGAGCCTGCGGATGGGGGCTTCCTGCGGGTCCACGACCAACTTTTTATCTTGCCAGCGGTAACCTAAGGAGGCTTGACCGCCCAGGGGTTTGCCGAGTTTGGCGCGAATCGGAACGGAAGCCGCCACGCGGTCAGCAATCTCTTCCCGTTCCCATTGGGCCATGGCCGCGATCATCGTGTAAAAAAGTCTTCCTGCTGGAGACGAGGTATCGATGGATTCCTGGAGGGAAATCAGGTCAGCGTTGTGTATTCGGAAGAATTCGGAGAATTCGAGAAGTTCTCTGGTATTGCGGGCCAGTCGGGCGAGCTTGGAAAATATCAGTCCGGTAATGTGGCGCGTCCGGATATGATCCATCATATTTTGGGCTTCCGGAAGATGGATGATGGCCTTGCCGCTGACGGCTTCGAGCAGGTAAACTTCCTTTACTTGCCAGCCTTTGGACTCTGCATAATAGCGGGCGCGTTTTTCGTGATGTTCCGGGCTTTCACCTTTGACTTGGTCTTCAGTGGAAACCCGAATCCAGATACCGACAGGTTTTGATTTCTCCATTTGCGCCCTCCTCTACTGAGATGAGCTTCTACGGCGTGATAAATATCAGTCAATATCAGCGGCGTTAAGTAAATCCCTAAGCTTGCGAAGACGGGTTTTCATAAGGGAGATATCGCGATTCAATACTTCCTCTGGAATCGATTTTTCAAGCTTATTAACCTCTATGGCGTTGGGCTGATCTTCGAAAGTATCGGGTGGAATAATAAAATTGGTATTAGTTTGACTCGTCAAGGCAATAAGCATAAAGATATTTAAGTCAACCACTCTATGCAAAGGTAGTTCCTCGGATTGCCTGGACCATTTTTCTCCGCTGTATCGCCATATTTTAGCGGTGAAATAATTTTCCTCATTGCCTTCCCACTGTCCGATACCGACAGATAGATACTTAGCATCAGTGTCGGGAATGAATAATTTGTCGAATGGCGCGTAAGGGATCATGAAGAACGGCTTATGCTTCAGCGAAAGGGGCGGAGGAAACTGAAGAAGTGTGGGAGTGGTTTCCTGGGTGGGAGTGATGATCTGTGGCATGATTAACCTCCTGTTTATGATTCCGCTTACTAGACTTCCACTACTACTCACGCTTGTCAACATATTTTTGGCATTCTGGAGCGCACCTCCAGAAAATGGGATTGATGTCTGATTCACGCGGAGGACACCACATCGCAACCGAATACTGCAATGAGAATCGGGTGGGTTGCCGTTTCATGTTTGACCGTCTTCGGGCTGATGGATTGCTCAATCCGCTTTTTGCAGCCGGGGGAATCTTTAGACGGGAGGCCGCCTGGCTTTCCCTGTTTATTCTTTTGATGCTTGCGGCAAATATTGTGCTACAGGCCGAATTGCGCCCCGCCAAACATTAGGAGTGGTCGGGCTTGTTTGGACAGGGACCGCTGGCATATCGAGATCTTCTTCAAGACGATCAAGCAGAACCTGATAGTCAAGACATTCGTGGGGACAAGCGCGAACGCGCTCAAGATCCAGATTTGGCCAGCAATGATCGCGATCCTGCTGCTGAAGTACCTGCGGTTCCGGTCGCGGGTCGCCTGGTCGCTCTCCAACCTTGTGGCGCTACTCCGATATAACCTGTTCCCCTACAGGGATCGGCATCGGTCATTTCTCGTCCCAAACCCCTAATTTTACACAGGGGGAATCGTTGAGTTCAGGTTATCTTGGACAGCAGTGATGTCGTTGCTTTTCTTAAGTATAAATCTGGTGATAGTTGGTTTTTTGACACTGTATCCATACTTAGTCATATTGTATATCGCTTTATCAGTCGCTTCTTTCATGCGAACAGATATGCCCTTGTCCCCACGAATTCGCTTCAATGTATCCCTGTAGTTTACAGGGCACGCGTTGAATTCGTTTATTTCTTCTTCGTTTATAAACTCGTTAAATAGCTGAACGCTCTCCGTTTTAAGCTTTAAACTGCCGCGCATTAATGGTATCGGCTCCTCTCCGAACTTTTCCTTTAAATCTTTAACCCTATATTTTTCCGGCATAGGCACCGCGTCGCACATAAAAGTTATATAGGTGTATTCACACAGTATCTTGTCCATATACATTAAACCCTTGACAGAAATATAAACATTTTCAATGTCTTTGACATCGTTGCCTTCCGGTGACTCAATAAGTGCAGATTTTAATAGTACATTAATTGAATTAATAATTGCATCCTTTTTATATCCGATAACATACAAAGTGTTAATGATATCTGAGCATTTATAGGTAGTGTTGAGATTGGCTGGCAATATTTGAAGTATTCTAATGAAAATAAGCGTATTCCGATAATTAAAATCTCCATCATATTGCCATTCATGGAAAAATAGGTTGAATATATTTGACGATTTTTTGTCATAGCATAACGTATGGACCCCCATATAGCATTCCAAAAAGTCGAATAATTTTATCGGCCTAAGCGTGTCTCCAACGAAATCTGGGTCAACAGAACTAATTTTATTATACAAGCCCGTAATAAAATTTGGTCTGGAGAACAAATATGGAGAATGAAAAAAATGATATAAGTTGTGAATGTACTCCCTCGTATTATAGTTTGTGAGCCTATATAGCTCTTCAAATAGATCATCTGGTGCATTTTCTAAGTCAGTCACAATGCAACTGTATATATTAATCATGTCTGTTTCGTTTAGTTCAATGGGATGACTGTTGCCAGAAAGAGATATTCCTACTGTCTGTCTGTTATCTTGTTGTTTTAATTTGTTTAATCTTTTTCGAACAATATCATGGACCCGTGGCTTTGTTATATAGAAAGAGCATATGTGAGAATCATCAATTCCAAGTCTTTTAGGGTGCCAATAATCCCGCAGGGCAAGAACGCAATGTACCCCATATACAGATTTTAAATAGATGCATTTATCGACAATTGCCTTGACTGTTTTTATTGGCAGGTCATCTAAATTGTCAACTATCATGAAAACTAATTGGGAATTTTTCTGCGCCCAATGCAATAGATATCTTAAGGATTCTTCTTTATTGTCAATTACCCTTCGAACCAAATCTTCGTCCCTTACAATAAATTCGTATATCGGGTCTAGCTGTCGCATGGCCCCTGGAGAATTGAAGAACATAGAATACTTATCTTCGCCTTCTTTTATCCTGTAATGAATTTCCTCAACTAGCAGTTTAGCCGGGTCGCTTAAGGCCGGTTCATCATGTTTAAAATTCTTTAAATCAACATATACAGTTAATGTGTTTTCGATTGATGCTTGGCTTTTCTTGAGCGTACTAATGTATTTTTTTAAGAGTATGGTTTTGCCAACACCCTTTTTCCCAATAAGCAAATATGCCATTCCCGGGTTCTTTGCGATTTCATTTATTAAGTCGTCTGTTCTATTTATGTAACTACTGGATGAAGAAAATAGTTTGTCCAATAACACTTCATACGCATGACCATTGTCTCGATGGTCTACGTATAAATTTTCTAAGATGTATTCATCTGTAACACTTTTTTCAAGCAAAATATTATCAAAGCTATTTTTGAAGCTATCAAATAGCGGATTGTAATTTTCTAATCTATGTGCTTCAAGATCTATGATGTTTGGCAACCTATTTCCCACGCCACTCCCCCTTTATAATTACTGGCATTAAAAATAATTTAATCTTGTTTTTAAACCCGAGTCTATATGATAACAACAATAAATATAGCCCGTATGTATTATTGAAAGCATTAATGCGTATGGTTGGCTTAACTTTGTCCCGATAACAGTAAGTGATATCAAAATATAATTCAGAATTAATGGGAGATAATTCAGCCTCGAAATTTTCTATAACGGGATCGTTAAACACATGCTCACCGCGGCTATTTCGACAATCAATTCTCGCGGGAATCCCGCTGATGCCACGAAGTCGCCGCAGTTTAAACTTTGCAGCTACAGGCTTACAATATTCAAATTTAAAAGAGATTATAAAGTCTGACTTATCAATCCGATGGCTTTCCTTGGAAAGCAACGCGACCTTATCTAATGCTCCAAGCCACAAATCGTAAAATAATAAACTGAATATAGGAAGCAATACCTCGGCTTTTATTTCTGCACCGAATACACTTTTAATGTTCGGGCCATATTTCAAGCCGAACAAATAAAAGCCCAATATTAATAGCATAAAGACAACTCTAATTATGAATGACCGCACCTGCCACCTCTAATTTTGGACAAGGGATGCTTTACCAAAAATCGCAAGGCATTCTATTCGCTTCCCGTCTGGGCGCTTCCCGCATATTACGTGCTCCTAACGAAAGGCGCCACAATTATTTTCACAATTCGCTAGTTTATATCGGAACCGAATGTGCTTACCGCATCATTACTATTACATATTGGTTGCCAATTGATATTTGCATTGATTAAGCAATGCGTGCTCGGGATAAATCAGTAATATGGCTATTGGGGTTGCGGTATTGCCTTAATTAAATACATCCATTAGAGTGTAAGTAGAGTTGTACATTTATAATTACAATAAGGAGGAGTACATGAATGCATTGCTACGCATGATTGCGCTTGTGATTATCTGGTACATATTCTACAAAACAGTATGCTTTGCGGTAAATCCTAATGTTGCGCAAATAATTGCTAGTTTGGGTGCATTTTTTGTTGCAGATTGGACTCGGTAGTTTCCCGTTGTTCTCAACAATACAGAAATACCCCGACATAGTTGGGGACTTTTTTGTAAAACGCCCGACACCAAAAGGTGTAGGGCGTTTTATGGACTTAATTTTGCTACTAAACGGAGCAAAAATTTCGGACTCCGTAAATGACTTACAAAGCGATATTTTCTCGCCCTTCACTGCTTGTTTCGCTTTTTTCTGTCAGAATCAGATTTAACACCTGTTCCGTCTCATCCAGAACATCCAAACATGCCCGCAAAGCTGAAATTTTAAGTTTCGCGGCATAGTTTTCGATATACTGGTAGGAGCTTCCCAAAGTGCTACCGATTCTTTTCCCAACCAGATGACAAAGCGCTTGGCTGGCGAGTTCCGCCACGATTTCCTGAAGCGGGTCCTGCCCTTCTTTTAACCCTTCCTTAAGTTTCTCATGAGCGACATGCGCCAATTCATGGAAGAAGACCTGCTCTTCCTTGGTCGCTAGGCCGATGACTTTGGCCTTGGAGCTGTAATACCCATAGCACTTGTAGTTTCCGGGAATCGCCCGGACGGAGATGCCCCATTCTTCGGCCTTTTCCAGGAGGGGCAAAGAAGACAGATCCATTTCCGGATGCTCAACCGGTTTGCCAGTGGTGTCCTCATAGCGGAAGACCGGCATGATCCGAAACCCCTTGAGAATCGTTTCTGTGCCATCATCGTCACATTCCCGTACTCGAATGAGCGGAATGTGAATGTAGAAGGCTTTCGCGCCCTTCTTGACGGATCGGCCTACCTCTTGCCATTGCCGGAACCCTCGGGCGTCTCCAGTGCCCGCCAGAATCATCAGAATTCGATTTCTGAACGACCAAGTGCTACTCGGAATATTGGGAACTGGAAACACGCTGAACGCTACCGCCTTGGGAATGTCACCGCTTTTAAATTTCTCTACGATACCATCCAAAACCTCCCGCACATTGTGAGACATGGCTTCCCTCCTTTGGTAATTCTGTTGTTAAGGTTCTAAATACATTTTAAGAACCTGACGAAGAATCATAAGGAGGAGGGATTTGCCCACTGTGTCAATTTTTCCTTTCTATCTGCCTATTCAATGCAGATATATCATTGGTACATGGATGGGAAACCAAATGATAATGATAAGGTAACCCCTATTGCCAGAACAAATTGGAGAAATTCCGATGTTCTTTTTGGCATCAAGCAAAAAGACCGTCGTAGTCACATGTATATTATTGGCAAAACAGGAACCGGGAAATCGACCTTGATCGAGAATATGATTAATTCCGATATCCAAGTAGGGCATGGCGTAGCTTTAATTGATCCCCACGGGGACTTGGTGGAAAGCATCCTCGATCTTGTTCCTGAAAAACGAATTGATGACGTGATCTATTTCAATCCGGCTGACCTAGCTTACCCAATCGCTTTCAATCCGCTGGAGAAGGTCCACCCGGATTATCACCACTTGGTGGCTTCCGGTATCGTCTCGATATTCAAGAAAATCTGGCCGGATTTTTGGGGACCAAGACTGGAACATATTTTGCGCCACGCCGTTATGACTCTTTTGGAATATCCCGATAGCACACTGCTGGACCTTCCAAAGCTATTGACCGATGACAAATTCAGGATAGAAGTGCTAAAACATGTGACTCATCCTCAGGTAAAAGAGTTTTGGTATGCCGATTTCGGAAAAATAAATCCGAGGTCAAGGCACGAAGCCGTTTCACCAATTCTCAACAAAATGGGCCAGTTTCTAATCAGCTTGCCTCTGCGCAATATCGTTGGGCAAAGGGGAAATTCATTCGACCTGAAGAAAGTTACCGATGAAGGAAAGATTCTGCTGGTCAATTTAGCCAAGGGGAAAATCGGGGAAGATAATTGCGCCGTCCTGGGAGCGATGCTCGTCACCATGATATGGCTGGCCACCATGAGCCGGACCGACAGGCCAGAAAACGCTAGGAGACCTTTCTATCTGTATGTGGATGAAGTCCACAACTTCCTTACGCTGTCTTTTGCTGACACAATGTCTGAATCAAGAAAATATGGCCTAAACCTTATTCTGGCTCATCAATACATCGACCAACTGGATGTTGATATCCGCAATGCTATCTTTGGAAATGCGGGAACTATAATTTCATTTCGGATTGGTGCGAGGGATGCCAAGCATATTGCCTTGGAATTTCATCCCGATATTAATGAGACTGATTTAGTCAATCTGGCCAATTACGACGTATATTTGAAAATGATGATTGATGGAGAGATTTCAAAGGTGTTTAGCGCTACGACGATGCCAGAGTCGAAGATAGATAGGTCGTACAGGCGGGAGATTATCTGGATATCGAGGAAGAAATATGGGAGGAGATGAGGTAGAGGTTTTCTTTTCAGGAAAGACGGCTGATTACAATTTCAGCAATAATGGATTTATTTGTTGACTTGCCAGCAGAATTATGTATCGTGAATATATTCGATCTTTGACAGCGCGGCAATAAAGTGGGTTAATAGGAATAGGAATTATTTGAATATAATTTGTTTATGGAAAAACGGTTAATGAATCCAGTCGTCATATTTTTGCTATCTACCATATTCGTAGTTGGGCTTACACATTATAATAGGAACAGAATAGCATATGTAAACAATGGCACAGAACAGGTTATTCCCAGCAAACAACCGAGACATTATACCAATGATTGGAAAACATACACAGATTCCATCTCTGGTTACTCAATAATGATTCCAAAAGATTGGTATGACCTGGGCTCTCAGTCTAACCAAAAATATTTTGCCAATGAGAATATCGGCGCTCCACTTGAGGGGAGTAATAACTTAATATGGTTAACTATAAGTAAAGTGTATTTTAACTCATTAAAAGCTGAGGACGAGAATAGTCTTAATGGATACAAACGCGCCTTGTCTCAACGCAAGGGAGAGACTGTGGATATGGACGGCCTAAAAATAACGGTATTTCCAAATATATTTGCCCAAGGACATAATATCTTGAAATATTCAATGGAACCCGCTGTGGACACTGAATACTACCATGCCACTGAATACCTCATAACAAAAGGCGACACGTTTATTAATGTATCCTTTGCAACATTACAACGAGATGTAGGCGATAGAAACATTGATTTTTTCGATACGATAGCAACTTCCGTATTATTTATCAATTAACCATTTTCAATAGCGATTACTGGCACAATGGTTCAAATAGTCATATCTAACAATAGCTTTCCGCTCTGTATTTTAAGCCGCGAAGGAGGATAGTGATGAGATGGAAGCCTAATTATACAATATTGCTCTGGGCGTTTTGTTTTATCCTTTTTTCAAATCTCGCTACTGCAGGCCCTCCTGAACTGAAATTGCCGCTTCAGGATGAGGAAAAATGGATTGTCACGGTTGGGTATAACGGATCTAGTACACATATTAATAAGGATTATTACGCGTTAGATTTTGCGCAAAGTGAGTGTAATGCTTGGCGTAAGTCTGTCCGCGCAGCAGCGCCCGGAACCGCACGAACTTACCCCTGTAAAGATGCTAATTGCAAAGAGGATTATGGAAAGTACGTCCTGATTGATCATGGCGATGGCTACTTCACGCGTTATGCTCATCTAGATTCATTTTCAATTGAAGATGGCAAATGGGTCGAACAAGGACAGGAAATTGGAAAATTAGGGAATACAGGGAATGTCGATGGGAAGAGCTGCCTTTCTCATCAGGGTCTCCATCTTCACTTTGCGATGTACAAAGATGGAGCGGCGTATAAACCGGAACCCATGGATGATTACTCCAATATAAAGCAAGGAATTGTTCTGATTTCTTCTAACCGTGAACCAAAACCCAACAACAATTGGGTTCAATCTACCGACGAATACTCATGTATAAAATCAATCAACGATGGCAAACTATTTTGTTGGGAGTACGGCTCAGACCGAAGTTGTTCGAAAGGGAAATTATGGTTTTATAACGATATTGGAAAGCACATCTGCTCTCTTTCCAACAGTGATATATGTAAAATTGAGTTGTCATATAATGCCAAACTCGTCGATAGCTTTGGCGGCTACGATTGGACTTTTGATAATGGGGAAATGAATGCCCCAGCCTCTCGAACCTCAACCATAAAAATAAAATCTATCGGCCTTTGTGACGATGGCAATAACGATCCAAAGCATGTACTCGAAAAAACACCGGATGCTCGATACCATATTCATATCGTAATCAAAAATGAGGGGAAACACACCGCGAAGAACATCGAAATTAAATACTATATCTCAAATGACAAAACATTCGGAGACAAGGACGATGATTATATCGCCTCCGATTGGATAGATTCAATCGCGGCAGGGGAAGTCCATGATGACCGAAAAACGAAGGACAATAATAACAACCCGCTGAAAACTCCCGATGATGTCGGGGAGTACTACGTCTATGCTCATATTATCAACCACGGAGACGGTACAAGTGACATCTCTAGCAACGATGACAAAGACGAGTATGGCAATTTAACGATCAAGGATTATGTCCCTCCACCCCCGCCCAAGATAATTACGATTACAGATCCAACGGGTGGAACCTGGAAAACGGATCGTAAGCACACCATAAATTGGAAATCGGAAAACTTGCCGAAGTCAACGCATGTAAAAATCGAGTACACCCTAGACAGTAACAACTGGCATATTCTGACTGATAGCGCTCCCAATGACGGTGGAAAGAGTTGGAACATGGAAGACAAACCATTCCGGGATATTATTAAAAAAGATACTGACAAGGCCAAGATCAGGATAACCTCGGTAGAATATCCTAAGGTTTCAGCCACTTCTCCTAGGTTTAAAATTGATCACAAGAAATAAACCACCGGTCGTTTACTCGACGGATTACCCCTCCTCGCTTCAGGTGGTGGGGTCATTGCTTAAAAAGATTTTTGAAATCTCATTATTATATTAGTTGCTTCTTGCCTTTTACGTATGAGATTTAACCTAATATCCTTAGGTATAATAACTATCAGAAGGAGGAATTTGTGTTACGTAACCAACTACATAAGTTTATTATTGCTACCTTGGCGGCATGTTTATTGTCTGGATGTGCTATGCAGATGGTCAGCAAATATGACGACCAGACGGATGCAAACGTGACAGTGCTTCAAAAAAAGCTGGATACATTTTTCGTAAATCTAAAAAACGAATCTTATCCGGATTGTTCGTATTCCAAAAACAAGAGTTTTTATGATGACGTCAAGGTACAATTAAGTGGTATCCAGGTCAGGGCAAATGCTATTCCGAATAATAATATAACGATACAGGAACTTGATGCACTATCGAAAGGAATTTCAGGTCTTGAGAAGAATCAGAAACTAAAGGATAACGACAATGCATGCCTTAATCCCGCAATTATCGATGCCGATCAAACCATGTTCAACTCAATGTTCACAGCAATATTAAAACTTGAGATCGCCAAAAAACGTGGGGAAGCCAAGTAGACATAACAGGAGAGGAGAATTAAAATGGCCTTAAACTTTGATAAGATCGGAAAAGATATGGGTGCGGCGCTTCTAGGTAGCCTTAAAGACAAGGCTCCTGATATTGAGACGTACGCAAAGAGTGAAGGGGTGAAAATGGCTCAATGTCTTGCCACGATTACTTCACTTTTCGCAACGGGTGCAATAACACAAGAGGAAGCAAGCATACAGCTTGATATTCAGAAGCAAGCTGTGAGATCAATTCTATTAACTATCGAAGGCCTTGGCTCTTTGGCAGTTGAGGCGGCGATTACTGCTGCTCTTGGTGTAGCGAAAGGCGCAGTCAATACGGCATTGAAATTCCCTTTAATTTAAAGCAGCATAATTATATTACCAAATATAGTTATGCTGAAATAAGACAAGGCTCCACGCCTTGTCTTATTTTTCTATAATCATCACTTTCCTATTTCGATATACCCTCAGCGGAAGAAATAAATGACCTTCCCGCAAAGCGAAAATGCATTGTAGCCAGCATCGACACTGGTAGAGCCAAAGGCGGAAGAATACGTAGCTTCCACCTTGGCCGATGTGTAGTTTATATCCACCCCCACATACACATCCTTGGCAATGTAGGGAGCTGGCTGAAGAAATCCGCCAAATATTTCGTATCCGCTCCCTTTGGTCTTTTCCTTAACCACGCCAATCTGTTCTTCTGGTCCCTTGATATAGGCATAGCCGATTCCGGCGTAAGGCCGAGTCGGCTGATTGAACAACAGAAATTCCTTATCAAACAGGTAATTCCCACGGACGCTGAAGGTGGTAAAATCCCCGAGAGCACCGAGGCCGACACCGACGCCTGCCTGGTCGGTCACCCAGTATTCCGCGATTGGTCCGATTCCGAAATTAAAGGCGTCCAATTGAACACCGGCCCCGTAACGGTCTTTCATCGCAAAGCCATCCGCGAAGGCCAGGGAAGCTGAAAAGACCATCACCATCACGACTGCAAGAACCCACCCGGCTTTTCTGTACCTGCGGCTCATACGCCCTCCTTCGGTCGATGTGTGATTTACGAAAATCGAGAAGCTGGCTTTTATTGGCCGAGTTTGCAATACAGCGCCAGTAAACTGTTCCATGCAATTCTTCCGACAGACAAACATCCTGCTACCTTCAAGTTTTAACGGGAATATGGCTTCTAATATCTTCAAATAGTGAGTCGTAATACCCTTTATCCTGTATGACGTCCGCCGAGACAACTGTTTGCTTACGATACTTAAAAAAGAAATTCCAGACTAGATATTTGAAGTTGTGGTTGCGATACAATCTACATTTAACTACTTCCTCCATGGCGGTGACCTGTAACCGTGTAGCGCCATGCTTTAGAGGTAAAACGTAACAATCCAAGGCGGTTGTAGAAAGCCATCTTCTACCACCGAACACATTGAATGCCTGGATATGATTCTTTTCCTTTATTTTAATGCGGAATCCCTTTGCATCCAGGACCTGATGTAGGGCTTTGATTACCTCCTGATCCGGACAGGGAAAGACCGAACTGCCCGCCATCGGACCCATGGGAATCGGGGAAGGATATGGATATCTCATCACTCGAAATATCACCTGGGCACATTCGATCCATTCGCCAAACCTCATGATGCCTCCCCTTCCGGTCGTTTCCTGCGAGGGGACAGGTGGAGGACAGGCAGTAACCCGAGGAGAAGGCATTCCGGATTATGGCACTCGATACAGAAGCGGGTGAGAAGCGTCAAGTCGTATTCCATGCACCCTCCAAGAGGCACAGTCAGCATATTCCTAATTGGAATGCTATAGCAAGTAATATAATTCCATTACGGCCTTTGACTCCACGCTCCATATCCGCGATAAGAGGAGGATGGAGAGAAAGTTTCAGATAATTTTGAAGAATCTGCGCCTGAAACGCGGGTGGACCCAATCCGAACTGGGGGAAAAGATCGGGGGTGACCAGCCTGAAATTTCCCGCTATGAGCTCGGACTGCGTTTCCCTAGTCGGGATCGGCTGCTGGCCTTGGCGCAAGCGCTGGAGATTCCGATGGGAATGCTTACGGGGGACGAAGAGGCAAGGGCTCCGGTGGCGGTGCATTTTCGCTCTGAGAGCCTTGCGGACCAGGTCGTTCCAACTGACCGAAAATCGGAGCTGTTGGATGTTCCTTTGGTTGATGACGCTGTGGCCATTCGAGGCGGCCATATTCGCGGGCAGGAAATCAAAGACTGGGTACTGATCCTCCACTCCCAGTTGGGGAACCGAACAAATCACGACTTGGTATGCGTCTACGTTCGGGATGCCGCCATGGAACCCCTACTGTCGGCAGGAGCGATAGCCTGCCTGGATCGGGACGAGAAACCAGTTGACGACGAATCCCTTCTCCCCGACGCTATTTATGCCGTGAGGATCAAGGAAGACGAATTGGTTCTCCGGCAGCTTTCCGTCAAGGCCGATTCGTTGGTATTGATTCCAGCAAATCTAGACCGGAAGACTTTTCAGGTCTTACACACTGATCGATGGCCTCAGTCAGGGATCGTTATTGGCCGGGTGATCTGGACCGGGGTTTCGCTCATTCGCTGAGGCGGGAAGCAAGTATATATTACTCACACATTTACCGTATCCCCATTTGCCGCTTTAGGCTTTTCCTCCCTCCCTTGCCGTACTTATTCCTTCTGCTATACTGAGTTTATAAAATTTAAGTATAAATATGACTTAAGGCCATTATAAAAAATCTTTCAAAGAAAGTGACGTAATTGTTCAGTTATAGGATATCCGTGGCGACATAAAGCTAATTGCCGAAGGGTAGTTCTCAATTCAGAGGCGAGCTGAGAGAATTCCGAAAGGAAGAGGATGGAAGATTATCAGAAGTGGACAGTCGGCTCAAACAAATCTTTTAATACCTTTTCAATATCGAAGACGAACTGATGGAAATCAAAAAAGATTACCCCACTCTAGAAAAGAGAATCAGGCGCCTTGAAGCCAAGTTGGAGGAGTATCGACTCTTGCTAACGAAGGAGAAATTGGCATAATCCTTGGCCGCTCTCTGCATCCGACGCCCGAGTGCAAATAATGGATTGACATGCAATTTGCATCATGCTATAGCGAACCTATAGGAAGGTCTCTCATCCTGCCAGACTTATCATGGAGGTGGCAAATGTTCAAAAAACGGCTCGGTCCCCATCCGCATGACGCAGGACAGACACCCGGACTGACTGGATGCCCCGATATTTGGGAATTGGAAAACGGCGACATTGCAGTCATTGGTATTGACCAGACTAATCTTCTCGTTCCTTCGCTCCCAAACGATGCCAACTGCGGCCCTGATGAGAAAATTGTCGTAATTCCACGTCGGATACTTGTTGGAGCAAAACCTTACATATCATAGACATGCAAACCCTAAATAACGAAGTATCAAACGCAATACGCAAAGCGAAGGCACTTGATGCCGCGTCATTTGACGATGCTTTCTCTAAATTTTGGAGCGCACTATCTATTCAATTTTTTAAGTTCGAACGTCTTCAAAGTTACTACGAACCGGATGATCCTAGCTACCAAGCTTTCCAACAAAAAGATATGGATAGTGCCATACAACATCTGGAAAATAGGATCGAAGCGCTTCATTTGTTTTATGAACAGGCAGCAAGAAAAAATGTAAGCATCATTCGAATGAGGGCGGTTGAAAAGCCGTTATCTGAATATTTAAACTATGAATTTGAATCCTATCGGATAAGCTCAAAATATGGAGAACGGATTCTGGTCGTTGATCTTACCAATATTGACCACAGCTCTGATCTTTACATTGCTTCGGATTTTCTTATGTTTGATGCTAAGACCGTTCTTGTCCATAATTATGACAAGAACGGTCAATCAAACGGAGGATGGCTGATTGACGATCTTGATGATGTAAGAGTATTTGCTGATTTGGCGACCCGATACCATGAAATATCAATACCATTTGGTCACTTTGAAAGGCAAAATCGTCTTAAGTGACGATGCCCATTCGATGGTTCAATGGCTTAGCACAAATTGGTTTAGCGTTATACAGACACTTGGCATAATGAGTAGCTTACTCTTTACTGCTCACACATTACGCTCGAATAATAAATCCCAACGAATCGCAAATCTTTTCCAAATCACACAATATCATCGAGATATGTGGGCAAACACCTTCGAACACCCGGAGTTGCAAGTTATATTTGATCCAGCAGTTGATTTGTCTCGACGGCAAGTAACCAGAGAAGAGAGAATATTTGTCACTATGATGATCCTTCATTTAAACGCAACATTTGAAGCGATAGAGGCTAACGCCATTGCACCGATAGACGGATTACGAAAAGATATCGTAGATTTTTTCAGCCTTCCAATTCCTAGGGTTATATGGAACGATATTCGTAAATATCAAAATAAAAGGTTTGTAAAATTTGTTCAAACCTCTTCCGCCATTGTATCTGCCCAGATTTCCAGCAAGCAGATGGAGTAGTTATTTTATCTCTTCCCTGTATTGCTACATACAAGCGTTGACCGCCTGTTGCCCAAAAAGCGATAAAGATAGATATTTTAGATAATAACAGATTAGATTTGATACAGTAAGTTTTTGCTTACTTTCGAGAAAATACCGTGTTTAAGGGATTTTATTTCGCTGTATTTGGCGGTTCGAATCCCATACGCGGTACAAATTTAATCGCAGAAAGTCGGTACTTCGGTATCGACTTTTTGCTTTTGTAGAGCCAGATAATCGACTTTGTCCATTTCCGATTGATTGGTGACCGCGACTCGGAATTGTCGAGTGTTGCCCATCTGTTGCCCAAAATCATTTTGCGGATCTAGGACATCAATGGCTGACCGCAATTCGGATTGACTCAAATGGGCATAACGCATCGTCATTCTGATATCGGAATGCCCCAAGAGTTCCTGGACAGCTTTTAGGGATATTCCTTTCTTGACCAAGGTCGAGGCAAAGGTATGTCGCAAGGTGTGCCAACCGATTTTCCGTAATCCGGCTTCTCGGCAAATACGATGAAGGACTGTACCGCAAAATGACTGTCGCAATGGTTTCCCATCTCCGCCTGCGAATACGAAACCGATTTTTTGATATCTACCTCCGAGCATTTCAAAGACATCAGATGATAGGGGGATATGGCGTGCTCGGTTGCTCTTGGGGCTCCCTAAGACTCCCTGAGCAATGGATTTGTTGACGGAAAGCATCCGTCTGTCTAAATCAATATCCTGCCACTCTAGGGCAATAATCTCACCGAAGCGAAGTCCTGTCCTTAGAGCTATAAGAATCATATCTCCGATTATACCGTTTGGACTGCCAAGCAATGTTTTGCAGTCTATCTCCGACAGGAAGTCATATTTTTGCGGCTGGACCTTTAAGAGTCTGACTTTCGGAATACGATCCAAGAGTTCCCATTCCTCGGCAGTGCTCAAAGATTTTCGCAAAATCGCCAAATGGTTATTAATGGTTTTGTTGCACAAATTTGACTTTGCCTTGAGGCGCTTGTATTCTTCGACCTTAAGACTATCAATTTTACCAATTTTTATTTTTCCGAAGAAAGGAACGAGATGAACCCTTAGCGTAGTCTCTTTGCTCAATATTTCAGAATGTTTGTTGTTGTTCTTGGCATATATCTCGAACCACTCCCAAGCGAACGTCTTGAAGTCATCATCCGGCTTCTTCTTTTCGTCCTCAAGTGATTCACCCCGAGCCAATTTTTGCCTGATAAGTGATTCGTAGTCCAAGGCTCCTTCCTTGAAATTCACAGGGCTTCTTTTCCGGTATCTCTGACCATTGAAACGAAAATCAACCCACCATGAATTCCTAATTTTTCTTACGCTCATATATATTATCTGTCTTCCGGCCCAATACGATTGCTTCTCAGATATTCCCAGACATCCGCTTCCGCAAATCGAATACAACCCTTGATCCTGTAGTAGGGAATTTTTCTGGACTCGATCAACCGATAGACCGTGATTTTTGAAACGCTCATAATCGCAGCTACCTGGTCGATAGTGTATAGCTTGATTGTATTGTCGTCGGTATTCATTTAATTGTTAATGAGCAATACAGGTCAACAATTTGTTTGTTGTTGGGCTGTATTGCCATATATAGCATGGATTAGATTGTTTAGACAAATGCTGGCAACTAAAGAAGATCGAGGTCGATAATCTCTTCCTGATCCGAATTTGATTTGGACGGATAGATGACCATATAGAAATAGATCAACCTTTCGGCCAATTCCTGGGCCTCAGCATTCGTAATCCGCTCCCCGAAGTCCTCGAAATAGATGTCTTTGATGTTTTGGATAGTTTCTTTTGGTATCTTCATACACATATTGTATTCCAACACTTTTTATCTGTAAGCCAGTAATAACCGCCTCTTCCATCAAATACTCTCTCCTTTACTGTGCATACCAGCATATTTGCCGCTTCCGGCAAATTCTTCCCTATTCCTTTCATTTCGCTCGGGGGTATTCTGAAAGAGTAATTCGTAAAACAAAAAAAGATGAGAAAATATTATCTCACCCTAGAAAACAATCTTCTGCGCAAACATCGCAAAGCCAGAGGATTAAAACAAAAAGAGGTCGCCCGATTATTGGGGATCAAAAACACCAGCCTCATATCCCGCTGGGAAAATGGCGAACGGTTTCCACGTCCGATCAAACTTTTTCAATTAGCGATTGTCTATCGCACCATCACCGAGGCCTTGTATCTGGATACCGTCCGACAACTACGAGAGGAAATCATGAAGAAGGAAGAAAGCATAAAAACAAACAAGCTTAAATAATATATTTCAATTTAATGAACCAACTCCTGTTATGCGCCAACGCTCTTCCAAGGCCCTTAAGAAACATGCAAGATGGCCCGTGGTATTGGATTCACAAGGAGATTCTGTCTAAACATGCTAAAGACATGCGATTCTCGACTATGCTGGTCTACAACGCGCTGGCATACTTTGCCGACCGGCAGCAAAAATCATATCCGAGCCAAGAATATCTAGCTGACTTCTTGAATTTAGCTCGGAGCAGTGTCCAACGCGCCCTGTGGGAGTTGGAAGCGCGTAAATTAATATTTGTCGCCAGAGGCAAAAAGAACCATCGATATTTTCTGCTCAAAACTGATGTGTAGCATTTTGATACCCTATATGCCCTCTAGGGATGCTTAATAGGCATCACCGGAGGGCACTAACAAGATATAACTAACAAGAATTAAATAACAAAACGAAATATTTTGCGAGCAAGCTGTGGATAGCTCAAAATATATATTCAATCTAATCTGATGCAAAAACCAATTGTTACCCTCGGCATTAATCCAGGCACCAAGTATCTTGGCTACGCAATTTTTCACGAGACTGATTTACGCGAGTGGGGAGTCAAGAGTTTTTCTGGGAAATGGTCGAAAACCAAACGACGGAAAATCCAGAAGGTAGTTTATGATATAATAACTCGCTATCAAGTAACTAATATAGCCATCAAGAAACTGCATCCTTCCCGAAGTTCGCGCCATTTGAACGACCTCGCCGCCTGTCTCCGGCGCGACTCGGAAGGAGGCGGATTGAACGTTTCCCAATACTCGATATCAGAGCTGAAAGCTTTCTTTTCCTCCTACTGCGAAGACTCCATCCAAAACAAGCAAAGTCTCTCACAAGCTATCGCCGCCCAATATCCAATTCTTTTCAATGAACTGGAAAAAGAAGGCAGTCACAAAAACCGCTACTATACGCGGATGTTTGAAGCGGTGGGATTGGCGGCTTTGGGCTATGCCCAAAGAGATGGCCGATAACAATCTTAACCAGAATACCGTTGACTTGCGAACAATTTAATGCATGATAGTTGCGTAGACTAATGAAATGTGCCTTTTAAAGTCGGGCCGTTACCTAACCATGCGGAGGGCCGAGATGTCAAAAGGAACCATCGTCGCTCTGGTCGTAGCTGGCCTCATCTGTCTCATCCTAGCTCCCATCTTCTCTCATGTATTTGGTTTCATAGGCCTCGTCCTGATTGTCGCCGGCCTGTATTTCGGCTTCGGTCCGGATGGAATTCTCAAAAAAGGCCAAGTGAAAGAGACATGGGGAACCATGATCGAAAAAGCCCATGGCAAGGCCGAAGACGTTTTTAATGATTCCGAGTTTTTCATCAACGACTCTAAGGTCCCCAACCTTTCAATGGCACGTAAATCCATGACTCCGGGGATTGTCACGGGACTCATTGGGAAATCCCGTGACTTCCTTACCATTCGCGACCATGGCAACTACCGCCTCCAACCCTATCAAATCTATGTCAACGCCCGCGACTACGGAGAAAATCTAGTGGTTTCCTGGCACCTGCTCTACAAACCGACTCTCCTGCAATCCCTGCTGCTCCTGCTGCCGTATGTCAATGTCATTCCCGCCACGCTCGCGGACCTCGATCTTTTCGATGAAAGTGATCTTCGCTCCTACCTGACCAACATCGATAACTGCGTCTTCAAAGCCGTGGAAAAAACCGCACAAGGTCTTGGACAGGATACCTCCAAGATTAATCGCAAATCGAAAGGCTTCTTGGGAATTTCCTGATTAGCTTTGGAGCAGCACCGGATGAGCTTTTTGAATTATCTGTTTGGGAACACCGAATCCAGTCCCGCGCCGGTAGTTATTCCGGAGCTGGTCGCAGACGACCCCTACCCCAAAATCGTCGACAAAAACATTTCCGACTCTCTCAACCTCGGTTGGTATTTGAGTTCGGACAAAAACGAATTCCAGCTGGCGAAAATATCCCAGAAAGACCGGGCTACCCATTTCTATGTCATCGGCGCTACCGGCTCCGGCAAAACCAAATTCCTCGAATATCTCATCCATCAAGATATCGAACAGCGAAACGGCTTTGCGGTCATCGATCCGCATGGTGATTTGATCGAGGACATCAAAGGCTTCTTGGCTTGCACATATACCGAGCGAGAACTATCCGAGCGCATCATACTGGTTGACCCGACCCATCCCACTTTGACCGTCACTTTCAATCCGCTGGAGCGGCTTCCCAACGTTTCCGTGCCGGAACAGGTCAACGAACTGGTCAGTGCCTTCCGGAAAATCTGGTCCGATTCCTGGGGCGTCCGAATGGAAGACCTGATGCGCAGTTCCATGATTGCCCTAGGGGAGGCCAGTTTTAGCCTGGCGGACTTACCGCACTTCCTGACTGATCGAGATTTCCGGAAAGATGTTCTCACGAAAGTCAGTCATCCCATCGCGCAGGAATATTTTCAACGATTCGACCAGATGACCGACCGCAGCCAGCTCACCTGGATCGAACCGGTGATGAACAAGATCAACGCCTTCCTCTCCGACGAGCGCATCCGGGCAATGTTTTCTTCGTCCAAGAATTCCTTCAACTTCCGGGAAATCATGGACCAGCAGAAAATCCTGCTCATCAAGCTGGACAAGGGAAAGCTTAAGGGTTCGTCGGATTTATTGGGTTCGCTCCTGATGGCGAAAATTCAGATGGCCGCTTTTTCGCGAGCGGACATTCCGCAGAGTAGGCGCACCCCCTTCTATCTCTACATCGACGAGTTTCAAAATTTCGCCAGCGAGTCGTTTTCCGTCGTTCTGTCGGAAGCCCGGAAATACGGGCTATCCCTTATCATGGCGCACCAGACGCTAGCTCAGATTTCGACCGAACTTCGAAGCCTCATTCTGGGTAACACCGGAATGCAAGTCTTCTTCCGGATCAATCGCCAGGACGCGGAACACCTGTCCAAAGAAGCATTCGAGTATTCCGGATTCGAGGTCAAGTCCCACACCGGTTCCCGGCCAAATTATTGGAGCTACCGGGAGGAGTGGGAACAGCGGATCAAGGAGCTGCAAACCTTGTCACCTCGCTGCTGTTTCGCCAAGCACAAGATCGAAGGCGGGATCATTCCGATCCAGACTGCCGATATCGAACCGGCCTGGGGAACATTGGACAAGAGCGAATCAGAATATTTGGACTTCATGAAAAAGCTGCCCTTCGGGATGAAATATCTGGTGCCGCGCGAAACGCTGAAGGCGGAAACCTACCGGAGAAAGGAAGTCGCCCAGGAGCGCCGGGAAATTCGGCAGGCAGGACCAGCCAAAGTAATCCCGATAGCCGTCCTTCCGCTCGCGGAGACCATCGAAACGATTCCGCCTCCCACCCCAATCATTCAGATGCCAGCGCCTGCTACGAGGAAAAGGGTCAAGGCAGATCGACAACCGGCAACCGAAGGCAAGGGAGGCCAGCAACACAAATATCTTCAGTCCCTCATCAAGCGGATGGCGGAGGAAAAAGGATTTCGGGCTATCATCGAAGAGCAAATCCCTGATGGATCGGGAAGCGTTGATGTGGGGTTGAGCCGGGACGGAGGACGCATCGCTTGCGAAATCTCGATGACCACCAGCGGCGAGCATGAATTGGGGAACATCGAGAAATGCCTGGCGACGGGCTATGGGACGGTGATCCTCTGTTCGGCGGAGAAGAGGGCGCTGGAGAAGGTCCGAAAGCTGGCTTTAGAAAAGCTGGATGATGCAGCCCAGGCAAAAGTGCTCTTCCTTCAGCCCGAGGAAGTCCTCATTCTGCTAGAAAAGGAAGCGGCCAAGAGCCTTGCGACCGAGGGTATGGTAAAGGGATACAAGGTTAAGGTGGAGTACCAAGCCGTTGAGGAAGCGCACAAGACGGCCAAGCGGGAGGCTGTGGGGAAAGTAATCGCGCAGGCGATGAAAAGGATGAGGGGCAACTAGGAAGAACATGCAGAAGGAGTAGTAAATGATAAGAATCGCCCACATTTCAGACCTCCATTATTCGAAAGAAAGCCAGCCTGATATAAGCAAATTTATCATTGGCCCACTTCTGAACGATTTAATTGCTCATTCAAAATCTCAACCGATTGACATACTAGTGTTTACTGGCGACCTAATCGACAAGGGGGGTAAAAGTTTTGACGGCGACACAGAATTAGCATTACTTAGTTTTGACGAGAACGTGTTAAGCCTTTTATTAAATAAGCTGAGTTTAAGCAAGGACCAAATATTTATTATCCCCGGGAATCATGATTTAGATTTTTCTGCCGACGCAGACTTTGTTGATGATGGACTCGGGACTAAATTGGTCACCGTCGATAAAGTAAATGAGTTTATAGATGAAGGCAATGGTAAATCCACAAGCGGGATTTCCAGGATGTTGCCGTTTAAAAATTTTGAGCGAGGATTTCATGCGTCTTTCAAAGGGAAACATGAGATATCAAATTTCAATTCCGCTTATGAGTTGGATGTTCGAGGGATAAAAGTTGGAGTAGCCGGATTTAATACAGCATGGCGATGTTACCCAGGGAAGGATGATAAGGGTCGAATGATTATTGGGGAAAGACAAGCGACACATGCTGAAAATATAGTGAATGGATGTGATATTAAAATAGCACTGATGCACCATCCGTTGGATTGGCTCATAGACTTTGACAGAAAATCGGTATCTCCTTTCATTGAAAAAACATACGATTTGATCCTGTGCGGGCATGCGCATGAAGGCAGGTCGAGGAAAGAAGAAACTATTTTTGGTAGTTATTATATGTCCGAAGCACCGGCAAACTGGGCGTACAACATCAGAAGCAATGACCTTGTCCATTCCAACGGTTATACAATTATTGAATTCGATAAGGATACGCGAGTAGTTGAAACCATCAACAGGAGATATTGCCACACCAAAGGAATTTATGATTGCAACACAGACCTAGGAATTGTGAATGGGGTTAAGAAGTATCAGTTGCTCTGCTTTGAAGAGGCGGCGCCACTTCATAAGGAGCTAAAATTTGCCGAAAATATAGATGGTCTTTATCGAGACGAAGCCAATGAACATTTATTGAGTTTTAATACTGACACTAAAGCTCCGAAGGACATTAAATCAATATTTGTGATGCCGAGAGTTGTCAACAATATAGAATTTGATTCGGAAAAGGAAAAAGAAGAGATTTGTTATAGCCTAGAAGATATTTGCAAGTCAAATGACAACATTGTGTTGTTTGGTTCCAAAGAGTCAGGGAAAACCGTCTTGCTATATCGGATACTATTTGAACTTGCCGAGAATATTAAGACTTATCACAAAACACCTGTATTCGTTGATTTTATCGATATCGGTAACAGGAGAATAGAAACCATTGTTGGACGCTTTTTGGGGATTGGTCCGAAAGAGGTTAAAGAATATTTAGAAGGCCATAAAATCGCATTACTCGTTGACAACTTTAGCTTCAATGAAGGATGCAGGGAGACACTGAAGCACCTAGAAGCATTCAAAGATAAAAACAATATCCAGATAATTGGGACCTGCAACCACCTTATTGAGGGAAGCGTATTAATTGATATTCTAGAATATGCTAAAAATATAGCCACGTCATACTTAACCATCAGAAACTATAAAACTAAAGAAATAAAATTGTTAATTGAAAAATGGTTTGTTGATAATGAGGATATGAATAAGCCAGATAAATTACATAAGGTGTCTACTGTATTGCGAAGTTTAAACATCCCATCCACACCTCTTTCTATTTCGATGTTCTTGTGGATTATTGAACATCAGGAGAATTACAAGCCAGTAAACAATTCCGCCATGTTGGAAAATTTCATTGAGCGATTATTCAAAAAACACTCTGTAAAGAAGGTTTTGTCTGGTGGTTTTGATTATTGGAATAAGCAGAGGCTGCTCGCTGATATTGCTCACCATATGTACCAGAAGGGACGAGAGAATTATAGAATTCCAAGTGTTGACATTATTTCCTTTATGCATGATTACTTCCTCGCCAAGAAGTTCGAATTTGAGGCGGAGAAAGAATTAGCGCACTTTTTGGAACGTGGCGTTCTTGTAAAAGAAAGAGATAATGGCGAGGTTTATATTCGTTTTAGATTCGCGTGTTTCTTCCATTATTTTCTCATGAAAAAGATGGATTTCGACCCAAAATTCAAGGAATACGTGCTGTCTGAAAGCAAGTATCTTGGTTTTGTAAATGAAATAGATTATTTCACTGGCCTCAAGCGAGATCAGGCGGATATCCTGAGACTCATATTAGATCGAATGAAAACCGAATATAAAGGCTTGATGGAGTTCATTTTAAGCCTAGACAACACTTTTGACGATAGATTTGATTCTTCCACTAGTGTCACTAAAACCTTAGACGAAAATGGTTTTGTTAAAATGTTAAAAAGTAGGAAGCCGACAGAAAAAGATTTAGAGCATATTAATGATAATATGCTGGACTCCATAAAGCCTGAAAGAGGAATTGAGAAAAAAGAAGAATCTCTTTCTACTTTTGATCGATTGGGCGAGTTATGGATTTTAGCCGCCAAATTATTGAAAAATACCGAAGAAACCGAGGAGGTAAATCTAAAGGATGAGGCATATAACGACATTCTTCTGTGCTCAATGGCCTTTGCTAATTTATTTAAATATTCTATCGACGAATACTTAAAGAATAAGGAGCTGGCCGAGAAACACCCGCTTTACAATCAAATGAAGCTTGCAAGGAATTTCATCCCATTGATTCATCAAATATTACTGCACATGTTTATGGGGACGCAAAAGTTAAACATGGTTATTAGAGATAAAATAACTAAAGACCAAGCCAGAACTGATATATCCGAGTTTGAAAGATATATATCAATATTCATGTATGCCGACATACGTGGGAAGGATTATGAAAATTATATTAAATCATATATCGGATCTATCAGGAAGCCTTATATCGCAGACATGAGCTTGGTCAAGCTTACATCCTATTACTTCCTCCGGTCAGGTAAAGCTTCTGACCCTAAATACCTAAATATGATTTCTGAGCTTATCGTAAGAACAAAAGGAAAACCAATGAATGAAAAGGGGAAAATCATTACGCGTTACAAGAATTTAAAAAAGAAGTCAAAAGAAGAACAAATAAAGTTGGAATTCTAAGTTGTGAATAGTGATGTGTATAGGGCTCTTCCGGGTTTGGAGTGGGTGAAAGGGCATGATATCAACAATAGTTAACGCGGGGCGGAAGGTTTTTTGGAGGGAAAGGATGGCCTTCGAAAAAAAAGGTCCAAACGCGCAAGATATTTTTTCGCGGGCTCGCGCCCGCTCGATCTCCCATTTCCACAGTGTCGTTGGATCGACTCGAATACCTTTTGCCAATTCCCTGAGCGTCAATCCGAGGGCTTCCCGGCTGATCCGGATTTTCTCGCCGATGGTGTAGCGCTTTGCCTCGTAGGGGACCCGAAGTTTGACACCCCAACCCTCTAATTTCGACCTAACAGACCGGAAGTATTCCCGATTCCGGTTTGTTATGGTTGTTTTATGGGGTGCGTGGTGTCAAACTTCGGGGGTTGTTGCCCTGCACGACGCCGGTTCGCAGTCCGGAGAGCAACGGGATGGCCGAATCGTTAGTGCGGACGTTCAAGCGGGACTACGTGCATCAAAACCGCCTCGATGATGCGGCATCAATCATGGCGAGCTTCCCCTGTGGTTCGACGACTACAACGAGATCCGCCCGCACAGCGGGCTCAAGATGCTGGCTCTTCTGGGTATTTAGTGGGTAACCGCCCGCCCCTGGGCGGCGACTCTCGGAAAGCTGGGCGTCGCATGTAAGGGTTTTGGACAAAAAGTGAAGCATTGGTGAAAAGCGGTGTTTAATAGAAGGTGTGCAGAATCGGGAGGTTACGATGTCACAACTCGCCTGGCCCACCGCCACCTCCCTAAACCACCGCTTTGCCCCTGACGGTTCCCGATCCGACCGCGAACCGACCACATCACTCCTTACCCACTACAAACCCGGAAGAGCCAAGATGCTAACGCCCAGAGAGAATACCGTCAGACTCAGTCGTTAACCGGCAGCGTGGCAGTGTCCGGGAAATAAGGGGTAACTCCAAAAGCAAATGGGATGCAAAGTTTTTGTTGTCTTTGCGAATAAACACGGGACATTCCCAGTGCGCTAAATCAAATTATTTAGATAAAGAACAGCTGTAGAGGTTGAATCAAACACTTTAAGCCCGACTTCCTTGCATGTAGATTTTATCACATTCACCATTTCTGGATCTTCGATATAGCGATCCCATTTCAGCCCGTGTGGTGACCACAGTGCCTTTTTCCGTTCCGTCTTTGATGTTTGGGGATTTAATCCTCTTGCCACAATTCCCTCAGGGTCAGCCCAGAATGCACCAATAACAATCCCAATAGCACCGGCCTCTTTTGCTAAGTATACTATTCGTTTTATTTCATCTAAAGGAACATCATCTGGCAGCAGAGGTCTTAAATTAATGAGTATTGGGATTCCCGCATCTGAAAGATTTTTTACAGACTCAAAGCGTTTATCTGGTGTCGGAGCATATGGTTCTAATTTTGAAGCACTTTCCAAAGATGTAATTGTAACCAACCCACTCAAGTTATATTTGTTTTCAATTTTAACTTTCCTTAATATTGAAAGAGCCTTTGCTGTTTCTTTTGATATATGAGCTTTGGTAGAAAAACCAATATGCACAGGCAACCATATCAAATTTGTTATTATTCCTAAACCAAGTTCCGGGTTTAGAAAAGGATCATTATCGTATCCCAATTGTGCTGTAATTGTTATTCCTGGATTTTGTTTGCATACCTCCGCTACTAATCCCGCAGTGCGTTTTGGATCTGGTTCACCAAAATACACATCATGCCGTTTTGTGTAACAATATCTGCACCTATATGCGCACCTACCCCCAATTGGAACTAATACCCGTCCCTCCTCAACCTTTAAACATTCTGGAATGATCGATCCAAGTTGAAGGATAGCCGCAATCGCATTCATTCTAGTATGAGGGAATAATCTCTTTTTGTTATCTAAGTCATGCAAACCAAACCATTCGATAGGCCCTTCTTCGCCCGATGGGGCTACTGCGTAATCAAGTGGTTTGCAAAAATAGACCATGTTTATATGGACATGCCTGGGACGACCAACTTCCTTAATTTGTTCATATTGAACAAATCTGGGACTCGGGACCTGACAAACCGTCTCATCCTCACCGTATAATTCCCCAGAGGCAATGATTTCCGCGTTCCATCCGGTTTCTTCTCTTACCTCTCGGAGCACTGCTTCATGCAACAATTCTTCAAATACTAAATCGTTAATCCCTTCTATGGGTTTGCACAATTCCGATTTAGATTTAGTTTTAGTTTTGACATGCCCACCTGGAGGCAACCAGTGCTTTAAATCCTTATGATTGATAAGGCAGACTTTGTCATCTTTAACAAGATATGCCGAAACCACTATTTCAACAGGCAACCCCTTAAAAACGCCTAAATTTGCCAGATATTTATCAGCTGGATAGAATTTAACACCCGCCTTCACCAGTCCTCCTATTCGGCTTGATATTTATTAAAACTAAGGGAGAAATATTCTACAACAATAGTCCATATTTCCCTGGATATACCTTCAATACTTTTCATATTATTAGATTCATTACAATTAATAAGCCGATAGCTGTCGTTGTTATTGCACAATTCCAAATATGCACTGCGAACATTACCTAGATAGTGCTCATCTGCTTCATGTAAATCCTTATTTAATTCCGTGTAACTCCTGCTCTTCTTCTTTAGCACCTGGATCGACGCTAGTTCCACGGGCGCATCCAAAACCAACACTAAATTTGGTTTCGGCTGCCCAAGAACATCATGCTCAAGCTCATCTATCCATTCAAACATTTGATAGACATGATTGCGATCAGCTAGTTTTGATGCTTGGTGAGCCAAATTTGATGGTACGTATCTGTCAATAACCATAAATTCATTTTCGTTTATATTATGCTTGTTAAAGTAGTCCCACCGGTCAAAAGCATATAGATTAGCTACAAGCTTCGGATGAATATCATTTAGAGAACCGTAGCGGCCATTTAGATACTCAGCGATCATTTTACCAAAAAAACTATCATATACCGGGAACGATACGAGGGATGCCGATAGCCCGAAGTTTATCAAATTATCATGCAATATCTTACTCTGCGTTCCTTTGCCAACCCCATCTATACCCTCAATAGCTATAATCACAAGACAACCTCTTATAATTATTATTTGATTTCCGACAGCCAATTAACCATATTATGCAGATAACCAACAGGTTGATTAAATCTAGTCGCAATAGAATCAAACCTATTTTGCCTCAGATTTTCTGGCAGCATAGCGATGCTATCAATATGGTACTTTAAATACGATAGCAACTCTAAGAGAACGATAGGGTCTCTTGCTATACCTTTCGTCTCCTCTTTTAAACCATCCACGTAAAAATGCTTATTAAAATCGATATAACTTAATTCACTTTCTGAACGATCCTCTTTATCACCATAAAAGCCCACAACCCTACTGTTGTACCCATCATTACTATTTATCATAACTTCTCGCTGTTTATATATGAATTTCCCGCTATTTGGCCCCCACAAAGAAACCGCGTCCATACTTGCTAACAACAGCCAATCGTATGAATTAAATTCATCAACTATATTTACGATTGATTCTCTAGGCATGTCAGGAGTCTGCCATATACTGGCTAATACATTGATAATATTTGATAGCTCAGTATTAATATTACATTGTGTTGTCATTTTTCTTCCTCCCAAAAATATATTAAAAACATCCACAATGAACAAAGACACTCTTTACATATTGGTCAACATATTGATAAACAACAACATTTATGGCATTATTCGTGATGAATTATCCATGCCCTTATTCACCTACCTGCCCTTTTGCGTGTACGCACGGGGGACCCGCAACCTAGTCCCAGTATACCCATTTCGCACAAGAATGGTAAGTGAGGCATTCGTTATTCCGTCTTTTTTAGATCCACCAGTGATGGCAAAAACAGTTCCAATCCACCCGCTGAGCGCCCCCCCCAAGACGAGAATGGTTTACGGCATCGCTGTTTCGGCGGCGCTAATTATTTTGACCAGACTTGACCTGCTCGTGTGCGGTTTCTGAGGGAATAATATTTACAACACGAGCCCCTTCGAAAATATCGTTCATCCGCTCCGAGTTATTTTGAGCTGGTTGCCTGACTTCTTTGGGCCAAGTGGCTACAGAAACGGGGAACTCCAGATTATATTAAATCGCTACTCTATCCAAATATTTTGAGTCCAGACGATTGAACGCTCAATTTCTTTGCCATATTAAAGAGAAACTTCCCAGCCCCTTTATTTAGGCGTGTTATATACGCTATCTTGCCTCTTACAGATCTTATCTCTTTTTTTGAGACACCCAACCCCTCGCGTTGCCTGTCTAATAGTTGCTCAATGATCGCCCGTGTTTTTTTTATCATCTCGCTCGGCGCATCCAATTTGCTATTCACCCGCACGCCAGTTACAACCTGCTCAGTACTTCTTGGCATTATTATAGTTTTCTTTGGGTTGACTGCAAATCCCGCTTGATGAACTATCCTGTCTATCGTCCGGCTGAATTTCTTTATATATACAGGACCGGACAACGTTGAGTCGTCTACATACTGGTCATATCTAGCGCCATGACAACCAGCCATACTATTAATTCTTTTCGCTGTTTTTTCAATAATTAGAGCAGAAAGGATTGTACTGGTCGGTGAACCTTGAGGAACAGCACCATCTAAAGTTGTTAATCTAGTCAATAGTCTGCCTACATCAGGAGAGCATTCTAAACGTGTACAAAATAAGTCATACACCTTATGACTTTTTATACTTGGGAAAAAGTCCTTCAGGTCTATTTTTAAGACCATGGGTTTATTTACATGGGATTCCGCATTCGTAATATTCGAATGCTTTTTTCGGCCACCGTGTATATACTGAGGGAGAGAAATGCGCTGAAGAAGAGCTTGTAGTCTATCAAGTATACTCCGGAGACGACCTATCGGCTCGGCAATAGGCCTCACCTTGCCATTTTTGATCTTGGTAAATCTTTTGTAATAGGAATCAATGGAACTGCATATCTTTTCAAGCTCTAATGGATTGGTACCTAGGTGATGACACAGCGATTCAATACTTTTTATCCGTATTGTTATTAATTCTTTTTTCATTATGTCAACTGCCTTGCTATTTATCATAGAGCAAATTCAACTTTATCCCTACAAGATCAACAAATAGCTTCCGCAACTCAGCGTAAACATCGCTATCATCTGATCCTTCACCGATCAGCAGTAACGGCAGTGGGACATTAAAGTATTTGGAAACAGACTTCAAAAAAGTTAAGCTTGGCTCCCTCTTGGAGTTTTCGATCTGAGAAAGATAAACGCGAGACACTCCAGTTTTATCTGCCAATTCTAGTTGTGTTATGTCTTCCGTTTTTCTAAGCAGCTTTATAATTTTCCCAGTCTTCATACGGCTCCTTCTGGGATGAAATGCAGTTAAGTAAAGAATGGATTATCTCCACCAGCCTCACGAGGAACGATAGGATTTTCAACACATCGGCATCCTGTCGTTCGCGCATCTGATTCTCGGCTACAATCGCCTTGATGCACTTAGCACGTTCGAGCGCTTGTGCGCAATCCACCGGACTGGAACGACCTTCCGATTTTAGGCATTCGTCGATGTATTCAAGTTCGTCGACTAACCGTTGAATCTCCTTAATGACGGAAGACGTTCTACTGCCGGCTTGAGACCGTGACTTCAGCTTTTTCATTTTCCTCACCCCCTTTCTCGGTTGTTTCAGTCCGAGTTCCTGCTATTTGCAGGAACCTCTCCACATAACTGATATGCATCAATATTTCAGACAGAACAAACAAGGACCAACCTGAAATATCTTGCATATGTGCTCCAACCACACTCAAGCGCCCTGAAAACTACAGGAAGAAACGGGTACCGCTTCACCTGCTACGAAAACCCGTGGACACAAGAGACGTAACCATCCACCGACAACTGTGACAATTTCTGGCGCAACCGTACAAGGCCACACCACCATGACAGTCGGGAAGATCGGGACGCCAAGATGCGGTTGAAAGCACCTTCCCCTTTAGGAGAAGCGGCCCCTAAAATCAGAAGCCCATCAAGTTCGCCTAAAAACGGCGGGAGAAAGGGTCTTTCGTCTCAAGCCAACAGACTGTTGCTACCCCCTTTCAATTTTCTCCATGGGTCTCCATGGGCAAAAAAATTATATGCAAGCGAGAACATAATGTCAACTTATATTAACATTCTGCGAATCGTAATTTCTTGGAAATGGCCAAGCCGTTGACCATCACCGGGATAGCGTGGACGGTTCGGAGCGAATTCCAAGTTGGGCAGGTTCGCAATCTTCCGACAATACGGATACGATTCTTGAGGTGGGAAACTCAGGGATATGCTCTGCTTCGAAAAAATCGCTTAATCGCTCCAAATATTTTTGGGCGGGTTGCCGTCTGCTGATTTCCCATCCCCACAAAGTCGTCTTGTCTATCTGAATAGCCTTCGCCAGTTGACCCTGCGTCAATCCCAACGCTTCCCGAGCTATTCGAATTTTTTCTCCGATGGATTTCTTTTCCGGCTCGTATGGCATATAGCCCAGAAATTCGATGATGCGTGGAAGGAAGATGATAGACGGGGAAGCGTTGTTCGTCTCCCAATTAAAGACCGAAGACTCATCGGCTCCGAGCCTGTTCGCAACCTCCTTCTGATAGAGCTTCGCATCGAGCCGCTTCTTACGGAGATGGTCTCCCCAGGTGGTCAGAGTCGCAGGATAGGCGGGAGAGGTGGATTTCCGACCCTTTAGGGTCAACTGGCAGAAAGGCAACGCAGGAATGCCCTTGCGGAAACGCGGGCAACCCCCGCCGCATCTGCCGTTGCCCGCCGGGGCTCCGGGCGGCCTATGCCCGGAAGTTTTCGGGGCCCATCCTCGACCGGATCGACCTGGTGGTGGCGCTCCAACCGCTCCCGGGCGCCGACTGGGCCGATGCGCCCGGCGGGGAGCCGTCGGCGGTGGTGCGCGCACGGGTCGCGTCGTGCCGGTCGCTCCAGCGCCGGCGGGATGCCGGGCAGGCGCCGCCCTCCCTGGCGGGCATGGCGGCGTCGATGCGGCCTGAGGCCAGGACGTTCCTGGCCCGTGCGGCCGACCGGATGGCGCTGTCGGGGCGGGTGCTGGGGAAGGCGTGCCGGGTCGCCCGGACGATCGCCGACCTGGCCGGCGACCGGGACGTGGCGCTGCCGCACCTGGCCGAGGCGCTGCAGTACCGGCTATCGGAATTTTCCGGGGAGGAGGGGAGCTAGCGCTTGTCGACGATGTCCCAGAGCACTTTTTCGACGTAGTTGCGGAAGCCGTGGATGAAGGAGCAGCGGCGGTGGAAGCGGGCGAGTGATCCGGCGAAATAGAGGCCCGGGACGCTCGACTCCCCGGTCGCCGAAATGACCGGGAAACCGTCCGCATCGGCCCGGACGCCATCGCCGTCGATCGGGAGCCAGCCCGGGCGGTAGCCGGTCGCACACACCACGTCGTCGAACGTCTCCCGATCGCCGCCCGAGAAACGGACCGTGCCGCCGTCGATCGCCGCCGGCGGATCCGCCTCCCGCACCTTGATGATCCGGAACTTGATCAGCTCCTTGAGGAGGCTCTCGGACGAGCCCCGGATATCGTCGAGCCGTCCCGACACGCTGAAATAGGAGAGCGGGTTGCGGGTGCAAAGCGTCACCGAGGCCGCGGTCCCGGCCAGCCCGATGGCCAGCTCGGCCGCCGAGTTGCCGCCGCCCACCACGAGGATCCGCTGGTCCGCATAGGCCATGCAATCGATGAAGTCGTGCGAATGGATCACCGCGGGATTGCCCGCAATGCCCGGAATGTCGGGATAGACGGGCTCGGACGCCCCGCCGGTGGCGATCACCAGGAACCGCCCGGTGAGCTCCCCCCGGGTCGTGTCGACCGAGAAGCCGCCCGGAACGCGACGCGCGCCCGTCGCCAACGTGCCGCCCTCGACCCGGATCCGGCTCTCGCGGACGTACGATTCCAGGTAACAGAGGAAGTCTTCCCGCGAGGGAAAGGGGCGTTTCGTCCCGGGAAGCGCCCAGATGGGGCGATCCAGCGTCAGGGAGGTCCAGTCGGTGCCGGGTACCGCGGGCGACAGAAGCATCAATCCCCGGCGCATGTCCCGCCACGCCTGGGCCGCCCTTCCCCGCTCGAGGAGGCGGTAGCGGATCCCGTGTTGCTGTAGCATGTTCGCGAGGAGCAGCCCGGCAGGCCCGCCCCCGATGATGACGACGTCGTTGCGCACGGATCCAATCTACCACAAGCGACCGCCCGGATTTCCCGGTTGACATGTGGGCCGGCGTCCCCTATATTACTTATTTCCTATCGATCCGAATGGAGGATTTACATCATGTATGCCGTGGTCCGTACAGGCGGGAAACAGCTCCGCGTCGCCCCGGGGGACGTCGTCAACGTCGAATTGCTTCCGGTCGAGGCCGGCGCCACCGTCGAACTGACCGAGGTTCTGCTCGTCTCCTCCGAGCAGGGCACCACCGTCGGCACCCCTTTCGTCCCCAACGCCGCCGTCGTCTGCAAGTCGATGGGCGACGGGAAGGCCAAAAAGATCCTCGTCCACAAGCACAAGCGCCGCACCGGCTACGCCCGCAAGGCAGGCCATCGGCAGCCGTTCACGCAGCTTACCATCTCTGAGATCCGGATCGGCTAAAGGCCGGCCGGAAGGAGTCGACTCATGGCGCATAAAAAAGGCGTAGGCAGTTCACGCAACGGACGCGACAGCCAGAGCAAGCGGCTGGGCGTCAAGAAGTTCGGCGGCGAGCTCGTCACCGCCGGGGCGATCATCATCCGCCAGCGGGGCACCGCGGTGCACCCGGGCGACAACGTCGGCATCGGCCGCGATCACACGTTGTTCGCCCTCATCCCGGGGCGCGTTCAGTTCGATCGCATGGGCAAGGACCGCAAGAAGGTTTCTATTCTCGCGCTTTCCTGAACCGTAACACCCTTTCATGCACTTTATAGATGAAGCCACCATCACCGTCCGCGCTGGAGACGGCGGACGGGGATGCGTGAGCTTTCGTCACGAGAAATACGTCCCCATGGGCGGCCCCGACGGGGGCAACGGGGGCAACGGCGGAAGCGTCGTCCTCAAGGTCAGCACAAACCTCTCCACCCTGCTCGACTTCCGGTACCGCAACATCTTCAAAGCCAAGCGCGGCACGCACGGCAAGGGCAAGAAGATGCACGGCGCCAACTCCCCCGACACGATCATTGCCGTTCCGCCCGGAACCGTCGTGCGCGATGCCGAGACCAACGACCTCCTGGCCGATCTCACGAAGCAGGGACAAACGTTCGTGGCGGCCGCAGGCGGACGCGGGGGGCGCGGGAACGCCGCCTTCACCTCCTCGGTCAACCAGGCGCCCGACTGGGCCAAGCCGGGACGTCCCGGCGTCGAGCGACGGCTGCGGCTCGAGCTCAAGCTGATCGCGCAGATCGGCCTCGTCGGCCTTCCCAACGCCGGCAAGTCCACGCTGCTGTCCCGCATCTCGGCAGCCAAGCCGAAAATCGCAGACTACCCTTTCACGACGCTTTCGCCCGTGCTGGGCGTCGTGTCGCATCACGACGAGGAATTCGTCGTGGCCGACCTGCCGGGGCTGATCGAGGGCGCCCACTCCGGCGCGGGGCTCGGGATCCGTTTCCTGAAGCACGCCGAGCGCACCGAGGGGCTTGTCCACGTGGTCGATTCGGCGCACGAACCCGAGGAAATCGTCGAGGCCTACCGCACGATCCGGGAAGAGATGGAGCAGTTCAGCCCCGAGTTGGCCGCCCGGCCCACCCTGCTCGTTTTCAACAAGATCGACGTCACGGGCGCCCGCGAGGCGGCCGATGCCGCGCAGCATATCCTCGGCTACCCCGAACGCGACGTCCTCTACATCTCGGCGGTCACGGGCGAAGGAATCCCCGCGCTGCTCGACGGGCTCGCGGCACTCCGGAAAAGGCCCCCTTATGCCCTCTGACGATGCCGGGATCCGCGCCGCCTTCTTCCGCGGCCGCAAGACCCGCCGCGTCGTCGTCAAGCTCGGGAGCGGCATCCTGACCGACGCGTCGCTGGGTTTGCGCGAGACGACCATCCGGCGGCTGGCCGATCAGGTCTCCCGCGCGTGGGACGACCCGGGCATCCAGTTCGTCATCGTCACGTCCGGCGCCATCGCCGCGGGACGCAAAAAGATGGGGCTGGCCGAGAAGCCGCGCACGGTTGCCCTCAAGCAGGCCGCGGCCGCGGTCGGGCAACCCACCCTGATGCGCGCATACGAACGCGCCTTCGACAAGCGGGGCCGCCGGGTGGGACAGCTCCTGCTCACGCACGAGGACTTCGAGGACCGGCAGCGCTACCTGAACGCGCGCAACACGCTCGAGACGCTCCTGTCGCAAGGCATCGTCCCCATCATCAACGAGAACGACACGGTCGCCACAGAAGAAATCCGGATGGGCGACAACGACGCGCTTGCGGCGCTCGTCACCCAGATGGTCGGGGCCGGGCTCATGGTGCTGCTCACCGACGCCGACGGGCTCTACACCAAGGACCCGAACCGATTTCCGGACGCCCGGCGGATTCCCGTCGTCGAGCGGATCGACGATGCGATGATGGCGCTGGCGGGCGCCACGCGCGCCGGGTCGATCGGCACGGGCGGGATGGCCTCGAAACTTTCCGCCGCACGCGTCGTCTCATCATGGGGAACCCCGGTCATCATTACCTCTGGTTTCGCGAAACGGCCGGTGCTCGATGCCATCGAAGGCCTCGACGCGGGCACGCTCGTACTGCCGCAGCCCAGGGTCCGGGCGCGAAGCCGGAAGATGTGGATCGCCAACGCGCCGCACGTCGCGGGCATCATCACGGTCGACGACGGCGCGCGCGCCGTGCTCCTGAACGGCGGCAAGAGCCTGCTTCCGGCCGGCGTGATCGCCGTGTCGGGCGAGTTCGGCAAGGGCGACGCGGTATCCGTGTGCGATCGCCGGGGCGTCGTCTTCGCCCGCGGCATCGCCGGCTGGTCGAGCGCCCAGGTCGCCAAGGGGCAGGGGTACAAGAGCGCCGAGATCGGCAAGTTGCTCGGCGCCGGCGTGCCGCCCGAGGTCATCCACCGGGACGACCTGACGATTCTCCCCGCGGCGCGGCAAGCCGACGCCCGGAAAAAAGGAGACAAACCCTCATGACGACATCGACGCGCAGCGTAGCCGACATCTGCCGGGCAGCCCGGAAAGATTCCGCGATCCTCGCCTGCGCCGGCACCGCGCAGAAAAACCAGGCGCTCGCCGCCATGGCCCGCGGCCTCGTCGACCGCGCCGCGTGGCTCAAGGACGAAAACGCCAAGGACATGGCCGCTGGCCGCGCCAAGGGACTCTCGGCCGCCATGCTCGACCGGCTCGCACTCACCGACGACCGGATCCGCCAGATGGCGGCGGGCATCGACGAGGTGATCGCGCTGCCCGACCCCGTGGGCGAGGTCGAAAAGATGGGGCGCCGCCCGAACGGCCTCTGGGTCGGCCGGATGCGCATCCCGCTCGGCGTCATCGGGATCATCTACGAGTCGCGGCCCAATGTGACCGCCGACGCCGCGGCGCTCTGCGTCAAGTCGGGCAACGCCGTCGTGCTGCGCGGCGGCTCCGAGGCGATCCATTCCAACACCGCCATCGCCCACGTGCTTCGCGCGGCGCTGGCCGATGCGGGACTTCCTCCCGACGTGGTGTCGGTCATCGAAAGCACCGACCGCTCCGCGATCGACGAGCTGCTCGTCCAGGAGGAATTCGTCGATCTCATCATCCCGCGCGGGGGCGAGGGGCTCATCCGCAGCGTGGTCGAGAAGTCGCGCATCCCGGTCATCAAGCACTACAAGGGCGTCTGCCACAGCTACGTCGACGCCGAAGCCAACATCGACCAGGCGGTCGCCATTTGCGTCAATGCAAAGGCACAGCGGCCGGGCGTCTGCAACGCGATGGAGACGCTGCTGGTCCACGAGGCGATCGCCCCGGCCTTCCTCCCGGCCGTCGCCGAAGCGATGAAGGCGGCGGGCGTCGCCCTGCGCGGCGATCCCGAGACGATCCGGATCGTGCCGGGCACCACCTTGGCCACGCCCGAAGACTGGGACACCGAATACCTCGATCTCATCCTCTCGGTCAAGGTCGTTCCCTCGATGGACGCCGCCATCGAGCACATCCGCCGGCACGGGTCGCTCCACACCGAAGCGATCCTCACGCAGAATCACGCGCGGGCCATGCGCTTCGTCCGCGAGGTCGACGCCTCGCTCGTGCTGGTCAACGCCTCCACCCGCTTCAACGACGGGTACCAGCTGGGGCTGGGCGCCGAGATCGGGATCAGCACGACCAAGCTGCACGCATTCGGCCCCATGGGCCTCTCCGAGCTGACGACAACCAAGTTCATCGCGTTCGGCGACGGCCAGATCCGGAGCTGAGGCGCCTTGAACGCCCCGGAGACGGCTCGCCCCCGGATCGCCCTCTTCGGCGGGACGTTCGACCCGTTCCACAACGGGCACCTGCGCATGGCGATCGAGGTGAAGGAGCTGTTCGGGCTGCCCGAGATCGTGCTGCTGCCGGCGCACAAGCCGCCGCACAAACCCGGTCGACCGGTGTCCGACGCCGCCAGCCGTCTGGCGATGACGCGGGCGGCGGTCGACGGCCTTCCCGGCTTCGCGGTGTCCGACATCGAACTCCGTCGCGAGGGGCCCTCCTACACGGTCGACACGGTTCACGCGTTCCGGGACGCGAACCCGGGGGCCGACATCCTGTTCGTGCTGGGCGCCGATTCGTTCGCCGAGATCGGAAGCTGGCACCGGAGCGACGCGCTCCTCGCCGCGTGCGACTTCATCGTCCTGCCGCGGCCCGGAATCGCCCCGGGCGAGCTTCTCCCGCCCGGCGTCCGTGTTGAACTCGAAGAGCCGCATTGCTATAGTTGGACGGGAGCATCCTATCGGCTGCCCGGCGGGAAAAGGGCCTACTGCCCCTCCGTTCCGGGGCTCGACATCGCCTCCAGCGCCGTCCGCGACAAGGTTCGCTCCGGACGTTGCATCCGGGGCCTGGTCCCATACACGGTCGAACGCCACATCGTCGACCATCGACTCTATCTCGACTGACGGAAGGAAGAACGGCCATCGAAACCCGTGATCAGCTCCTCAAATGCGCGTCCCTTGCGGCCGACAAGAAAGCCCTCCAGGTCCGGGCGATCGACGTCCGCGAAATCGCCGGCTTCACCGACTATTTCCTGATCTGCTCCGGAAGCTCCGACCGGCAGGTCACCGCGATCGCAGAGACCATCCACGAAACCATGAAGCACGACGGGCTCTTTCCCGTCGGCACCGAAGGCGTCACCGACGGCCGCTGGGCGCTGATCGACTACGGCGACTTCGTTGTCCACGTCTTCCTCGACAGCGTGCGCGAGTTCTACAACTTCGATCGCCTCTGGAGCGCGGCGCCCGAGATCCCGCTGCCCGAATCCGAGTAGGAGGACTTCCCTTGGCCGTGCGGTTGCTTTTTCTGCTGTTTGCCGTGATCCTCGCGGCGTTCGGCTACATCTCGCTCCTCAACGGCCAGCACGTCTCCTTCTTCCTCTCCAACACGCGTCAGTTCGATCTGACGGTCAGCGAGCTCGTCATCCTCGCATTCTCGCTCGGCGCGTCGATCGTCGTGCTCGGGACCATGGCCAAGGACGTCGCCGAGGCCTCCAGGGGCTGGAAGGAGCGGCGTGAGCGGCAGCGGCAGGAGACGGCGCGGGAGCGCGTCGCAAAAGCCTCGGGGCTCTTCCGTCGCGGGATGCTCGACGAGGCGGCCAAGGAGCTTTCCCGCAGCCTCTCCGTCAACGCCGACGACCGCGAGGCGCTCGAACTGCTCGCGTCCGTCGAGATCGAGCGCAAGAATCCGCTCGAGGCCGCCAAGGCGCTGACCCGGCTGCGGCAGAACGACCCCACCGACCTCTCGGTCCAGTTCCGGCTCGCCGACCTTTACCGATCGATGAATGATATCGACACGGCGCTCTCCCTGCTCAAGGCGGCCGAAAGCTTCGAGGGCGAGAACCCGCGCGCGTGGATCGCCATCCGCGATCTCTACATCCAGAAAGGCGACATGCTGCCGGCCTACGAGGCGCACAAGAAGGTACTGCGCTTCCAGGGCAAGGATGCCCGGCCCGCGGATCAGGCGCTCATGACCGCGCTCCGGTACGAGAAGGCGACTGTCCGCATGGCCGAAGGCCGCACCGACGACGCCGAGCGGCGGCTGCGCGAGCTGGTCAAGGAACACCCGCAATTCGTGCCCGCCTGGGTGGCGCTGGCCGGGCTGCTCCAGGACCGCGGCAAGACCGCCGAGGCGATGGAGCTGCTGGCGCAGGGCTTCAAGGCGGCGCGAAATCCGGTGATGCTCATCAAGATCGAGGACCTGGGCGTCGAGTCCGAGCAGCCGCAGCCCGTCATACGCATCTACACCGAGCTGCTCCAGCAGTTTCCCGACGACGCCGACCTGCACCTGTTTTTGGGAAAGTTCTACCTGCGGCTCGAGATGAACGACGAGGGGTTGGAACAGTTGTTGAAGGCCGAGTCTCTCGAGCCGGAACGCGAGTCGCTCCTCATCCTTCTCGCGGAAGCCTACCGGCGCAGGGGCCGGTATGAATCCGCAAGCCAGTATTTCCAGCGCGCCTTCGGCTACAAGCGCCGTTTCCTCATCCCCTTCCGCTGTTCCTCCTGCGGGAAGGCCACCATCAAGTGGTCCCCCCGCTGCCCCGCCTGCGGTAGCTGGGGCGCATTCGCCATCGACCACGGGCGCAAGGAGTACGCCGTCCCGGCCACCGCTCGCTGACGCGCTGCTTTCCGCCTGCCGCGCGGCCACCGCCACCTGCCGAGCAGGACTCTCGCCGCTTTTCGCCGAGATCGTCGGGCTGCGGTCACTGCTTCCGTCACCCGCTGTCGATCTTTCCGCAGCCGCCGTCGAAAACTGGCCCGGCTGGGGAGGCGAGGAATGCCCCGTCTGCGGCGCCTTTACCGACGAAGGGGCGTCGCTCGCCCCGCGCCATTGCCCCCGCTGCGTAGTGTCCCTTCCCCCCTTCCGGGCGGCCCGCTCGCTCTTTCCTTACGAGGGAGCGGCCGGCGAGGCCATCCGGGCGATCAAGTACGGCGGTGCCCCCGCGCCCGCCGCCGCGATCGCCGATCGTCTGCTGGCCGACGGCATCCGGGGACGATGGGCCGATCTTTTTCCCGAGGGTTGCCGTTTTTGCGTGGTGCCCGTGCCCATCCGCCCGTTCAAGTACCTTCGGCGCGGATTCAACCTGCCGACGCTGGTCGGCGGCGCGCTCGCCCGGCGTGCCGGGTGGCAATGCGCGCCGGCGCTGCTCGAACGCGTCTCCGAAACGCGGCCGCAGGCGGGGCTTCGCGTCTCGGGACGCCAGGCCAATGTCGTGGGCGCGTTCCGGGTCGCGCGCCGGGTCCGGGAAGCGCCCGAAGCGGTCCTGCTGCTCGACGACGTCTACACCACCGGCGCTACCGCCGAGGCGTGCGCCCACGCCTTGAAAAGGGCCGGTTCGCAACTTATAGTGGTATTGACCATTGCCCGCGCCGTCCGAACAAACCCGCACGCCCCGGAGTCGCGATGAAAAGCGCTTTTACCGCCGCCGCCCTGCAGTTCCAGGTCGACCTGGGCGAGGTCGACCGGAACGCCCGCAGGGCCTTCGGCCTGATCGCGGACGCCGCCCGCAAGGGGGCGAAGCTGTGCGTGCTCCCCGAGATGTGGAGCACCGGATTCGCGAACGACCGGCTTCTCCCGCTTTCCGGCAGCACTCCCGGCATCGTCTTCGAATTGCGCAAGCTGGCCGAGGCGCACGGCATGGTCATCGCCGGCTCGCTTCCAGAGCGGGTCGGCCGGTCGGTCTACAACACGATGATCGTGATCAACGCCAACGGTGTCATCACGGGGCAATACCGGAAGACGCACCTGTTCAGCCCGTCGGGCGAGCACAAGGCGTTCCGGGCCGGCGCCTCGGCCGGCGTCATCCACACCGACCGGGGCGTCGTCGGGCCGCTCATCTGCTACGACCTCCGCTTCCCCGAGCTTTCGCGAAAATATTACATGGAAGGCGCCACGATCTTCTGCGTCTCGGCGCAGTGGCCTACCGCCCGAAAGAGCCACTGGGACGCGCTGCTTGCGGCGAGGGCGATCGAGAACCAGTTGTTCGTGGTGGCAGCCAACGCCGTGGGGCAGTCCGGCGAGTTCATCTTCCCCGGCGGCTCCGCGATCATCTCCCCGCTGGGCGAGCGGCTCGCCGAGGGCGTCAACGAGGAAGCGGTCGTGACCGCGCAGATCGACCCGGCCGAGGCCGACAAATTCCGCAGGAGGATCCCTTGCCTCGAAGATCGCAACGAACGGGCCTACCGGAAGACCCGCCCAAAAAAATAATCTCCCGCACCGCGACCAAGGCGCTCTTCTCCCGGCTGCGGGCCGAGGGTCTCCGCATCGTCTTCACCAATGGCTGCTTCGACATCCTGCACGCCGGTCACGCGCAATACCTGCGGAAGGCCGCGTCGATGGGCGACGTGCTCGTGGTGGGGCTCAACAGCGACGCGTCGATCCGGCGGCTCAAGGGGGAGGGGCGTCCGGTGCAAATACAGCGCGACCGCGCCTATCTGCTCGCTTCGCTCGCCTGCGTCTCGTTCGTGGTGGGGTTTGCCGAGGATACGCCCGAAAAGCTGATCGAAGCGATCGTCCCCCACGTCCTGGTCAAGGGGGCCGACTGGAAGAACAAGGATATCGTCGGCGGAGCGTTCGTGCGGGCGCATGGCGGCACGGTGAAGACCATCCGATTCCTGGCCGGCCGCTCCACCACCGCGATCATTGCGAAGTCCCGGGGGGCGGACGACGCCCCAACGAGTTGCGGCTGAGCCCCCCTAGGGAGCCTGGCGGCGCAGCGCTGCGAGGAACAGGCGAATCTCCTTCCGGGTGGTGAAGACCCCGGGGCTGACGCGGACCGTGCCCTGCGGGAACGTGCCCAGCGTCTTGTGGGCGTTCGGGGAGCAGTGGAGGCCCGAGCGCAGGAGAATGCCCCCGTCGCGCTCGAGCCGGCGGCAGACGTCGCCCGGGTCGGCACCCGACACATTGAACGAAACGGCGCAGGAGCGTTGGTCCGGCGTCGCCGGGCCGTACAAGGCAATCCCCGGAATCGAGCGCATCCCGTCGATGAGCTCGGACAGCAGCGCCACCTCGTGTTCGCGCACCTTGCCGACTCCCTTCCGCAACAACCAGCCGAGCGCCACCGAAAGCCCCGCGATCCCGACGCTGTTGGGGGTGCCCGATTCCATGCAGTCGGGATAGAACTCGGGCTGGCGATCCTCCTCGGATCGACTGCCCGTTCCGCCCTCGATCAGGGGGATGAGCGGGACCCCTTCCCGGACGAACAGGAATCCGGTGCCCTGAGGCCCGAGCAGCCCCTTGTGGCCCGCAGCCGCCAGCATGTCGGCCGGCAACGCCCCCAGGTCGATCGGCACGGAACCGGCGGTCTGGGCAGCATCGATCAGCGTGAACACGCCCCGCGCCCGCGCGGCGGAGACGATCGCCGCGACCGGCTGGATCGCGCCGGATACGTTCGAGGCGTGGGTTACGATCACGAGCCGCGTCCCGGGCCGGATCGCGGCCGCCATCGCGGCCGGATCGACCGTCCCGGTCGCGTCGGCGGAAACGATCGTCAAGGCGACCCCGGCGTCCTCGAGGCGGCGCAACGGCCGCATGACCGCATTGTGCTCCACGGAGGTCGTGACGACGTGGTCTCCCGGACGGAGAAGCCCCTTGATCGCCTGGTTCAGGGCCGCGGTGGCGTTTTCGGTGAAGACGAATCGGGAGCTGTCGCGAAAGCCGAACAGCTCGGCCAGCCGCTCGCGCGCCGTAAACAGGTCGCGGGCCGACCGGATCGAAAGGACGTGGCCGGACCGGCCCGGGTTCCCCGCGCGCCCGATAGCCTCCGCCACGGCCTTGGCCACCCCGGGCGGCTTCGGCAGCGAAGTGGCCGCGTTGTCGAGATAGATCATGGGCGGACGCGAGGGCACGCGGTCACGACTCGGACGGGATGATGAGGACGCGGCCCCGCCGGATCTTCTGGCCGTCCTTCAGCTTGTTGCGCCCGGAGATCTCGGCGGCGGAGACGCCGTATTGCCGGGCGATCTTTTCGAGCGTCTCCCCTTTCCGGACGATGTGGCGGATCGTCTTCTTCGCAGGCGTCGCGGCGGCCGATTCCCCCGAACCCTCGACGACCGCCTTCGCGGCCTTCACGGCCGCCGTCTCCATGGACTTGCGCCGGGGCACGGCGCCGTTTCCGCCGTCGCCATCTTCCGGGCTTCCGAGGATCGTCTGGCCCACGTCCTCGTCCGCCCCACGTCCGGGGATCTTGAGACGGACGCCGGCCTTGACCCGGGCGCCGCCGGCCAGCCCATTGGCCTTGGCCAGCGCAGACACCGAGACCCCGGCGCGCTTGGCGATTTTCGTCAACGTGTCGCCCTTGCGCGCCTTGACCGTCCCGCGGCCCTTCCCGGAATTCGCGTGATGGCGGCCCATCTTCCCCCGCCGCCCGTCGTCGGACCGCATCTGCGCCGTCTGGATCTGGCTGACGGACAGCTCCCTGCCCGGAATGGCGTCCTCCGGGCCGAGCCCGGTCACGGGAATCACGAGCTTCGCGGATTTCCGCAGGGCGTTCCCGCTCAACCCGTTGAGCTCCCGGATGACCGCGGAGGAGGTATCGTACCTTTCGGCCAGCGCGTCGGCGGTCTCTCCCTTGGCTGCCGTGTGGAGGATGAAGGTGACCCGGGCGTCCTCGCGGATCTCGTCGAGATGCTCCTGGACCACCTTGCCGTAGCTGCGCGGGACCCGAAGCTCGTACGATGTGCGGTTCGGCGGGGTGCAGAAGCGGCGGAGCTCCGGGTTCCACTCGCGCAGCGATTCGTAAGGGACGCCGATGATCTCCCCCAGGACGGTCAGGTCGATGCCGCCCGGGACCGTGACCTTGTCGAACTCGAGCGGCGATTGGTACTCGACCCCCCCGAACCCGTATTTGTCGGGCTCCTTGGCGATGGTCTGCGCGGCCAGCATCTTGGGCACGTAGTCCTTGGTCTCCTGCGTCAGGTAGCCGTACTTGATGAGCTGGGCGTATTCGTTTGATTTGTATCGGTCGACCGCCCGGGAGATCTTCCCCTCGCCGGCGTTGTACGCCGCGGTCGCGAGCTGCCACGAGTCGAACATGCCGTAGAGGTCGCGCAGGTAGGACGCGGCGGCATGGGTCGACTTCTCGTAGTCCCTGCGCTCGTCGGCCCACCAGTCGATCTTGAGCCCGTACCGCTTGCCCGTCTCGGCGATGAACTGCCAGGGGCCCGCCGCCTTCGCGACGGAATAGGCCTTGGGGGAAAAGCCGCTCTCGATGAGCGCGAGATAGATCAGGTCGCCCGGAAGCCCGTACTTGTTGAGGATGTCCTTCATCAGCTTCGCGTACTTGCCCGAGCGGGACAGGTAGGTCTCGAAACGGTTGCGACCCCCCGACTGGAAGTAATTCATCCACTTTTCGACGCGGCTCCCGAGCCCCTCGGGGATGGGATTCCTCTTCTTTCCTCCCTCGCCCGGCAGGGACTCGAAGATATCGCGTGCGGCCGGCTCGGCGTCCTCCTCCCGCCCTCGCAGGACCCGGAGATCGACCTCGACCGGCGACAGGACGACGTCGGGCCTTGGCGACGGCGCGGGGGGCGCAGCGATGACGGTCGGCACGAGCCCGGGGGGCGGCGGAGTCGCCGACAGCACCGGGGGCGGCGAAACCGGCAACCGGGACGGCACGGATGCGTTCGGGGACGTCAGGGGCGACGGGAGGTACACCGGCGTCGGCGCAACGGGAGACTGCGACGGAGGAGCGGTGGGGGGCTCGGGCTGCGACGGGGGGGCGGCGGACGGCGATGAAGGCGGCGAAGGAGAAGCCGGCGAAGGCGCCGCGGGAACCGAGACGGGCGGATTCTCAGTCGCATCCGCCGCCAGGACGGGTTGGAACGAGAGAACGGCCCAGACGGCGAAGGCGGGAACAGCGAGCTCGAACCCCTTCCGGAAAAGCCTGCATATGGTCAACGTCAAAAAGGAACCTCTTGGTATTCGCCACCGCCGAGCTGCCGATGGACGGAAGCGGGCAGAAGCGGAATGGCGCCCAAAGTTTCGAGAGCCAGCGCCAGCGCTTGCTCAGGGATGCGGACGGCAAGGCCGCAATCGGAGGTCAGCCGCCGCGGCACCGGAATGAGCCGGATCGGGATGCCGGCATGCTTCAACGCCTTTTCGGCCGAAAGCACCTGGTGGGTTCCCCGGAAGATCATGACCACCTCCGGGCTTTCAGAACGACCCAACGACACCCCCGATTCGGGACAAAAGCCCAAACTATCATTATAATCGAACCATGACGTGCAATGTTTCCGGAATCCTCTCACACCACGGCGAGATCACCCTCCTGATCGCTTCCGCGGCGCTGGTCTGCAATGTGCCGCTGGGATACCTGCGGGAGGGGGTCCGCAAGTTTTCCCCGGCCTGGTTCCTCTTCGTCCACCTGTCCATCCCGCTGATCGCGGGCTTTCGCATCTTCAATCACCTCCACAACTGGGTCATCCCCGTCTTCATCGCCTGCGCGGTTGTCGGGCAGATCCTCGGCGGGCGGCTTCGCCGGCGAAGGATGCGCGGTTGACGCGCCGGAAAGACGGCAAGAGGCCCCGCGCCCGCCGGCCCAACCTGCTCTCGGGCGCCGTCGACGAGCTTCTCGGCAACCTGGGGCTTCCGGCGATCCGGGCGCTCGTCCGGCTGTCGCAAGGCTGGGAGTCGCTTTGCGGCGCGCTGCTCGCCCAAAAGACCGCGCCCGCCGACCTGCGGGGCGGCGTGCTGACCGTCCTGGTCTGCAACCACTCCTGGGCGCAGGAGCTCCAGTTCTCGAAACCGCTGCTGCTGGAGCGAATCCGGGGAATGCTGGGCGAGGGCGTGGTCGCCGATATCCGCTTCTCGGTCGGGCCGCTGCCGGAAGCAGACCCGGAGGAAACCGACGCGCCTTCCGGGCGCCGCCCCCCTTCGACCGTCCCGCTCCCCGAGCCCGACGGGCTCTCCGAAATCGACGACCCCGAGCTGCGCGCCACCCTGCTCTCGATCCAGCGCCGCGCCTTCGACCTCGCCCACCGCTGAGGGGGCGGGCACGGCTCCCGAGGCTTCGCGTTACGGGTATCCCCTTTCGCGGGACGTCTTGCTCGGCTATCCATGGCCTCACGGCGACTCCATACCCCTCGCGCCGCCTTCCATGGCGGCTACACCCGCTCGGGGCATAGGCCCGCTTCAGGGGACACCCTTGGCCGCTTCGCCTCGGGAGGGTATGCCCGGTCGATTCGGATGCCCCCGCTTGTGGATAAAAACGTTGCGGCTGATGACGGAGTGAACGGCCCCCACCCCGGAACGCAGGATTCCCGGGCATCGACACCAAGGCAATACAAAAGGGCGGCTCCCTTGCGGGGGCCGCCCTCTTTATTGCCTTGGTTCCGGAGAAACGACTACTTGAAGAGCGCCTTGACGTATTCGCGGTTGAGGTGCGCGATGAACTGGACGTTGATGCCCTTGGGGCACGCCGCCTGGCACTCGTAGTGGTTGGAGCAGTTGCCGAAGCCGCAGTCCTGGAGCGCCTGGACCATGGCCTTGACGCGCTCGGCCGCCTCGACCTGGCCCTGGGGCAGCGCGGCGAACTGCGCGACCTTGGCGCTCGTGAACAGCATGGCCGAGCCGTTGGGACAAGCCGCCACGCAGGCGCCGCAGCCGATGCACTCGGCCGCGTCCATCGCGTATTCGGCGATGGGCTTGGGGATCGGAGTCGCGTTGGCGTCGGGCGCGCCGCCGGTGTGGACCGACGTGTAGCCGCCCGCCTGCATGATCTTCTCGAGGCCTTCGCGATCGACGATGAGATCCTTCACGATGGGGAACGCTTTGGCGCGCCAGGGCTCGATGTAGATCGTGTCGCCGTTCTTGAACTTGCGCATGTGGAGCTGGCAGACCGTGGTGCGCTCCTGGCCACCGTGCGGCACGCCGTTGATGACCTGGGAGCACATGCCGCAGATGCCCTCGCGGCAATCGTGGTCGAACACGATCGGCTCCTTGCCGGTCTTGATCAGGTCTTCGTTGACCACGTCGAGCATCTCGAGGAACGAGTGGTGCTCGGTGATGCCCTTGGCGACGTAGGTCTCCATGCGGCCGGGGGCATCGGCGTTGGGCTGCCGCCAGACGATGAGCGTGAGCGTCATCGTCCCGTGTGCGCCATGATCGTCATGGCCGCCGTGACCGCCCACCTGCGCGGGGGTCGTCTCTTGCGCGTTGTGATCGTTATGGCCGCTCATTATTTGTAGCTCCTTACCGCGAGGTGGATGTTTTCGAACTTCAGCGGTTCCTTATGGAGTTCGGGCTCCTTGCCGACGCCCTTGTACTCCCACGCGCCGACGTAGCAGAAATCGGCATCGTTGCGCTTGGCCTCGCCGTCGTCGTACTGGTATTCGACGCGGAAGTGGCCGCCGCACGACTCGTTGCGGTGCAGCGCGTCGCGGCTGAGCATCTCGGCGAATTCGAGGAAGTCGGCCGTGCGGCCGGCGTTCTCGAGCTGCTGGTTGAGCTCGGCGCCGGTGCCGGTGACCTTGACGTTCTTCCAGAATTCCTCGCGGATGCCGGGGATCTTCTCGATGGCCGTGGTCAGGCTTTTCTCGGTGCGCGCCATGCCCACGTTTTCCCACATGCAGGTGCCGAGCTCGCGCATGAACTCGGTGACGGTCTTCTTGCCGTTGATGTTGAGGAACTTGTTGGCGCGGTCCTTGACGTCCTGAATGGATTTTTTGCACTCGGCGTGTTCGGCCTTGACGACACCCGGCTTGGTCTGCGCCAGGTAGTGGGCGACGGTGTTGGGGATGACGAAGTAGCCGTCGGCCAGCCCCTGCATGAGCGCCGAGGCGCCCAGGCGGTTGGCGCCGTGGACCGAGAAGTTGGCCTCGCCCAGGACGAAGAGGCCCGGGACGTTGCTCATGAGGTTGTAGTCGACCCAGAGGCCGCCCATCGCGTAGTGGGGAGCCGGGTAGATGCGCATCGGCGTCTTGTAGCCGTTCTCGTCGGTGATGCGCTCGTACATCTCGAACAGGTTGCCGTAGCGCTCGCGGATCGTGTGCTCGCCCAGCCGCTGGATGGAATCGGCGAAATCGAGGTAGACGCCGCGGCCGCCGGGACCGACGCCGCGGCCGTCGTCGCACTGCTCCTTGGCCGCGCGCGACGCGATGTCGCGGGGGGCCAGGTTGCCGAAGCTCGGGTACTTGCGCTCGAGGTAGTAGTCGCGGTCGGCCTCGGGGATCGAGCCGGGGACCTTGCCGCAGTCTTCCGCCTTCTTGGGAACCCAGCAGCGGCCGTCGTTGCGGAGAGACTCGGACATGAGCGTCAACTTGGACTGGTAGTCGCCGGCCTGCGGGATGCAGGTGGGGTGGATCTGCGTGTAGCAGGGGTTCGCCATGAGGGCGCCCTTCTTGACGGCGGCCCAGTTGGCCGTGACGCTGCAGCCCATCGCGTTGGTGGACAAGTAGAAGACGTTGACGTAGCCGCCGGTGCACAGCAGCACCGCGTCGCCGGTGTGGACGCGGATCTCGCCGGTGATGAGGTCGCGGACCGTGATGCCCTTGGCTTCGCCGTCGACCACCACGAGGTCGAGCATCTCGGTGCGGCTGAACATCTTGACCGTGCCCGCCTTGATCTGGCGGGAGAGCGCCGAGTAGGCGCCCAGCAGCAGCTGCTGGCCGGTCTGACCGCGGGAGAAGAAGGTGCGTGACACCTGCGCGCCGCCGAAGGAGCGGTTGTCGAGGTAGCCGGCGTAGTCGCGGCCGAACGGCACGCCCTGCGCGACGCACTGGTCGATGATGTTGTTGGAGACCTGTGCGAGGCGCCAGACGTCGGCTTCACGCGCGCGGAAGTCGCCGCCCTTGATCGTGTCATAGAAGAGGCGCTGGATGCTGTCGCCGTCGTTGGGGTAGTTCTTGGCGGCGTTGATGCCACCCTGCGCGGCGATGGAGTGGGCGCGGCGCGGGCTGTCCTGGTAGCAGAACGCCTCGACGTTGTACCCGAGCTCTCCCAGCGAGGCCGCGGCAGCGCCGCCGGCGAGGCCGGTTCCTACTACGAGGATCTTGTATTTGCGCTTGTTGGATGGGTTCACCAGCTTCATGTCGAAGCGGTGCTTGTCCCAAGACTTTTCGATCGGTCCGGTCGGACACTTTCCGTCGAGTATCACTGGTGGCCCCCTATTTGGTCAAAATGCCGGTAATGATCGAAACCGGGATCAAGCAGAAGCCCAGGAGCATCAGCGTGGCCAGCACCTTGCCGAAGGTGGTGAACTTCGGGAGCGCGTTGACGTTGCTGAGCCCGAGCGACTGGAACAGGCTCTGGATGCCGTGGGACAGGTGGCAGAAGAGCGCGATCATGGCGGCGACGTACACGCCGGTGACCGCGGCGATGTTGAAGCTGCCGACAACCATGGCATAGACGTCGCCCGGCTTGGTGGCGGCCGCTTCGGCGGTGATGTCGGGCGTGATGCGGACCGTGAACTGAAGCAGGTGATAGACCAGGAAGGCGAGGAGGAGCAGGCCGGTCCAGATCATCGTCTGGCTGAAAAAGGTGGCCTTGAGCATCCGGTTGACGGCGTACTTGTTCGGATTGGCGTCGCTGTTCTCCATCGTCAGGATGATGCCGAAGAAGAGGTGGGTGACGAGGAAAACGCCCATCACGATCCGGATGACCCAGACCAGCGGCCCGAGCGCGTGGAGATGTTCCGCGTAGGCGTTAAGCATTTCACGCCCGGCAAAGATGGTGGAATTGCCCAGCAGGTGCCCGACGACGAACAGGAGCATGAACAGCCCCGTCAGGCCCATCAGCACCTTTCTGCCTACTGCATTCGCGAATAGTGACATGGTTCCTTCCCTTTATCGTGGATTTTCCTGCACGAACGCGCATTCCGGGAACAGCCGCCGAAACAGCCGCTTGTAACATTGTTTGAAGATTGCCGGACAGGTACTGTGCCCCATAAGATAGTCCCGTCCGCAACCGGATGTCAACTGTCGACACGCGTTGAAATCGCGTATTCTTTCGGCGCTCCGCTACTTCCGGATCATCCCGTCGAAGACCCGTTCCATGTCGGCGTGGTAGACGCCTTTCGATGCGTATTCGACCAGCGGCGGGAGCACGGAAACGTCGCGGGACCGCCCCCCTTTCCGGCCCGAGAACAGGACCCGCCCCGCGGGCTTTCCGGAGTACGGATGGACGAACCGGAGCGTCTCGGGCGCGATGCCGGCGCCGGCGGCGGCGGCGAACAGCTCCTTGAGGCGGGAGGCGAGCGTGACGAGGGCGAACCGCCCGCCCGGCGGCAACGCCCGCGCGGCGGCCCCGAACAGCGCGGGCAGCGTGCAGGTCAGCTCGTGCCGGGCGATCGCGCGGCTCTCGTCGGGGTTTCGCCGTCCCTCCCCCGCTCGCCGGAACGGCGGGTTCGACACGACCAGCCCGAACGCGGCGGGGGGAATGTCGGTCGACGGCTCCCGGAAGTCGCCGGCCACCATCGCGATCCGGTCTTCCAGGCCGTTTTCGGATACGTTGCGCCGCGCGCACTCGAGGAGCGCCGGCTGGATCTCGACGCCCAAGCCGCGACGAAGCCCGGGACACTTGCGGGCCAGGAGCAGCAGCACGACGCCGCAGCCGGTGCCCAGATCGAGCGTGTCGGGGGCGCAAAGGGGGGCGGCGAAATCGGCCAGCAGGACGGAGTCGACCGAGAAGCGATAGCCGCCTTCGGGCTGGCGGATCGAGAGGGCGGCGAAACCGAGGCGGTCGGGGGCGGAAGCGTCGCCGCTTCCGCCCCCTGAGCCCATCATGCGCGGGTCAGCCGACCCGCTCATTCCCGTTCGCGAAGATCAGGAGGCCGGTGCCGATCTTCGGGTAGAAGAAGGTGGACTTCTGCGGCAGCACGTGGCCCGACAGGGAGACGTCGCGGAACTCCTTGACCGTGACGCCGGTCATGAAGAAGGCGAGCTGCACCGCGCCCGAGGCGAGGTCGGCCTCGGCCTTCGCCGGGTCTTTGTAGTACTTGACGAACTGCCCTGCGGTCACCGATTCCTGGGAGATGCCGAGCATCTGCGCCATCAGGAAGCCGTGCAGCAGGACGACGTCGAGCGTGCGCAGCTCGGGCGGGAACATCGACAGGTGTTCGTCGGCGAACTTCCGGACGTCGGGGAACGAGATCACGTGATACTTGTCGCCACCCGCGCTCCAGGAGATGGCCTTGCCGTTCCGGCTCGCTTCCTCGACGGCGTGGATGGCGTCGCGGGGGCTGCCTTCCCGCGTCTCCATCGGAAGGACCGCGCGCAGCTTGGCCGCGAACGCCTCCTCGGAGAAGCCGGGGACGGAATGGATGCCGCGGTGGGTGGGCAGGATCACGATCCCCTTGTCGTCCATGTTGCAGAGGAACATGAGGACATGCTCGTATGCCGCGTCGGGCGCGGTGCCGTACTTCGCCCGCTGCTCTTCGCGGAACCCGAAAGCCGTTTCGTAACGGTGGTGCCCGTCGGCGATGAAGACCCCCCGGTCCTTCATGAGATCGGTGGCCTTGGCGATGGCCGCCGCGTCGGTGACGATCCAGACGCGGTGCTTGACGCCGATGTCGTCGACGGCCGTGAAGGAGGGATCCTTCGCCATCCCGGCGGTCAGCGCCGCGCGGACCTCGTCGGACGGGTCGGAGTAGAGGCCGAAGATCGGGCTCATGTTCGCCTCGGTCACGCGCATGAGCGCCTGCCGGTCGAGCTTGGGGCCGGAGAGCGTCCGCTCGTGCGGGAACACCTCGCCCTCGCCGAACGCGGAGAGCTTCAGGGCGCCGAGAAATCCCTTCCGGACGAAGTGGCCCATCCCCGCGATGTCGTACTCCTGCTCGTAATAGTAGAGCGCCGGCTTGTCGTCGCGGACCAAGGTGCCGTCATCGAGCCACTGTGCGTAGTACGCCGCGGCGCGCGAGTACTTGTTGCACGTCTCGTCGTCGTCGGGCTCGGCGATGCCGAAGTCGATGTGGACGATGTTGCGCGGATGGCGCTCGTGCAGCTTCTTCTGCTCTTCGGGCGAGATGACGTCATAGGGAGGGGCGACCACCTTCGTGAAGTCGTTCCCGCCGATCTTGCCGGGATTGAAATGGATGCCGCGGAACGGTCTGACGATGGGCATGGCTATCTCCTTCCTTGCAGGTGATCGGTGATGGTGCGGAAGGGGACGGCCCCCTCCCGGATGCAGGCGATTTCGCCTTGGCGCGAGACACGAACGACGGTGGACGGCGTTCCCGAGGCGGCCGGGCCGTCCCACAGCAACCAGTCGGCGTCGCCGGAAAACTCGGACAGCAGCGATTCTGCGTCGCGCCAGAGGCCGGGCTCGCCCGATCGGTTGGCGGACGTGCCGGTGACGGCACCCCCGGCGGCGGCAGCCAGCGCACGCGCGACGGGGTGGGCGGGGACGCGAAGCCCAACGGTGTCGCCGCCCCCCGTGACCTCGGCCGGCAGCCCGGCGGCGGCGGGAAGCACCAGCGTGAGGGCTCCGGGCCAGAAGCGGGCCATCAGCCTCGCGGCGACGGCCGGGACCTCGGCAGCCCACGCCGCGGCGCAATCCGGGCCGGACAGAAGCAGCGGCAGCGGCTTGCCCGCCGCGCGCCCCTTGGTGCGCACCAGCCGGGCCAGCCCCTGCGGCGACCGGGGATCGACCCCCATCCCGTAGAGCGTGTCGGTCGGGTAGATCACCAGCCCCCCCGACCGGAGCGACCGGATCGCGTCGGCTGGAATCCCGACGCCCCCGGAGACATCCGCGAGACGGATCATGCCTGCGCGGACGCGCTCTCGATCAGCAGCAGCTCGCCCTCGGGCCGCCCGACCGCACGAGAAATGACCGGGCACTTGCAGCGGAGCAGGAACCATCCGTTGGACAGCTTGCCCGACAGCGTCTCGAAGTTGCCCTGCCCCTTGGAAAGCACGAGGTCGGCGGCGTGGAGCCGCTCCCGGAATTCGGGAGGGCACTGCGCGAGGTCGGTGCCGATCGCGCGGTTGCCGTTGGAAAAGAGCTCCCCGTACTGCTGGAGGCCGATCTCGCGCGCCTCGTCGATCGTCAGGTCGTCGATGACCGGCCCGCCCTTGGCCGCGATCCAGACCCTCTTGCCGGCGCGGTTGAGCCACGCGAGCAGCGGCACGTCGAACGCCGCCTCGCCCGCGTTGTCGAGCAGCACCCCGACGGTCCGCGCCCGCCCGACCTGCGTCCGGAACGATTCGGGCAGGACGAACGCAGCCGCCATTTCCTCGATGCGGGCGATCTCCCGGTCTTTCTGCGCGTCGTCGATGATGCCGGAATCCATGATGTTGGCGAGGGCGGCCAACCCGACCGCAGCGGCCAGCGGGTCGGGCGACGCCGAAACGAAGTCGAGGGCGCGGCGGGAAGTCTCGCCGAAGCGCGCCAGCTCGCGGCGCTTGAGCGCATGGAACGGGTCGTCGGCGCCGAGCGTCTCGCGGATGGTCGCCTGGAGGTCGGAGGCGAGCGCGGCCGGGGGACGGCCGGCCGGCAGCGCGTGGAGCATCGAGGCGATCCTTCCGGCGAGGGCGAGCCGAAGGGTTTCCGGCGCCCCGTGCGCTCGGGCAGCCAGGTCGGCCTGCCGGAAGAAGCAGGGATAGCATTCGGAGGCGAGGGTGATCATCGGCAAGGGTTACAGCTTCGCGGCCGCCTCGGCGACGGCCTCGGCCATCGCGACGCGCTTCCCCCGGAGCTTGTCGCGCAACGACGGATCTGCCGTCGCCAGGATCTGGACCGCGAGGTGGCCCGCGTTCTGCGCCCCTGCCTTGCCCACGGCGACCGTGGCGACGGGGATGCCCGCGGGCATCTGGACCGTCGAGAGCAGCGCGTCGAAGCCGGCCAGCGGGGTCCCTGCGAGCGGAACCCCGATGACGGGCAGCACGGTCAGCGACGCGACGACGCCCGCCAGGTGCGCGGCGGCGCCCGCCCCGGCGACGATCACCGAGTAGCCGTCGGCCTCGGCCTTCGATACGAGATCGTGGGTGCGCTGGGGCGAGCGGTGGGCCGAAGAGACGGTGAGCGTGGATTCGACGCCGAACTCTTCGAGAACCTTGACCGTCTCGCGCATCGTGTCGGCGTCGGAGGCGCTTCCCATGAGGATGAGCACTTTTCCGGACATGGGCTCACATCCCTCCACGATCGAGCGCCTTCTTCCCGATGTCGGCGCGGTAGTAGGCGCCTTCCCAGTCGATGGCGTCGACGGCCTTGTAGGCGCGCCGGATGGCGGCGCGCAGGTCTTCGCCGATGGCCGTGACGCCGAGCACCCGTCCGCCGGCGGTCACGAGTTTCCCGTTCTCGATCGCGGTGCCGGCGTGAAACACCTGGACGTCGCCCAGCTTTTCGGCCTCGTCGATGCCCGCGATCGGCATCCCCTTGCGATAGGCGCCCGGGTAGCCCGAAGACGCCATGACGACGCACACCGTCGGCCGCGGGTCGATCTCGAGCGTCGCGTCGGTCAGGCGACCCTGCGCGCACTGGAGCATCAAGGGGACGAGGTCGTTCTTCATGCGCAGGAAGAGCGGCTGCGCCTCGGGGTCGCCGAAGCGGACGTTGAACTCGAGCACCCGGGGGACGCCGTACTCGATCATGAGCCCCGCGTAGAGGATGCCCCGGTAGCGGATGCCGGCGGTCCGCAGGCCGGCGAGCAGCGGCTCGAACACCTCTTTCATCACCCGGCGGTCGACCTCGGGAGTGACGACCGGCGCGGGCGAATAGGCGCCCATGCCGCCGGTGTTGGGGCCAGCGTCGTTGTCGCCGATCCGCTTGTGGTCCTGCGAGCTGGGCAGCGGCACGACCTTTTCGCCGTCGGTGAAGACGATGTAGGACGCCTCCTCGCCGGGCAGGCACTCCTCGACGACGACCCGGTCGCCCGCGTCGCCGAAGACCCGGTCGACCATCACCTGGCGAAGGAACGTCACCGCCTCTTCGTAGGTGCCTGCGACCGCGACGCCCTTGCCGGCCGCCAGCCCGTCGGCCTTGACGACCACCGGAAGCCGATGCGTCAGCACGTACTGCTCGGCGTCGTCGTATTCGTCGAACACGCGGAAGGGCGCCGTGGGGATGCCGCACGAGGCAAGCATTTCCTTCATGAACACCTTGGAGCCCTCGAGCTGCGCCCCCGCCTTGTCGGGGCCGAAGACGGGGATGCCGGTCGACGCCAGCGCGTCGGAGAGCCCCAGCACCAGCGGGATCTCGGGGCCGACTACCACGAGCCCGACGTGCTTCTCGACGGCGAAGGCGCACAGCGCCGCCACGTCGTCGGCCGGAATGGCGACCAGCTCGGCATGGCGGGCGATGCCGGGATTGCCCGGCGCCGCGTAGATCTTGTCGACCAGCGGGCTCTGCGCGATCTTCCAGGCCAGCGCATGCTCGCGCCCCCCGCCGCCCACCAACAGCACCTTCATCTGCATCTCCGCCCCCCGACCGGATTAATGCCGGAAGTGGCGGACGCCGGTGAACACCATCGCCATCCCGTGCTCGTCGGCCGCCGCGATCAGCTCGGCGTCGCGCACCGAGCCGCCCGGCTGGATGACCGCCGTGGCGCCGGCCGCAGCCGCCGTGTCGAGCCCGTCGCGGAACGGGAAGAAGGCGTCGGACGCGATGACCGTGCCCTTCAAGGGCTTCTGCGCCTTCATCACCGCGATCTTGGCCGAGTCGACGCGGCTCATCTGGCCCGCGCCGACGCCCAGCGTGCGGTCCTTGAGGGCGAAGACGATCGCGTTGGACTTGACGTGCTTGCACACCTTCCAGGCGAACAGCAGCCCCTTGATCTCGTCGGGCGTCGGCTTGCGCTTGGTGACGACCTTGAGATCCTTCGTCGCCAGCGCATGGCGGTCGCGCGTCTGGAGCAGAAGCCCGCCGGACACCTTTTTCATCTCGTAGCCCGCTTCGGCCGCCCAGACATAGTCGTGCCCCGTCTCGAGTACCCGAAGATTGGCCTTGGCCGAGAGGATCTTCTTCGCCTCCTTGTCGTAGGACGGGGCGATGATCGCCTCGAAGAAGGTGCTGGCAACCGCCTTGGCGGTCTCGGCCGTCACGGGCCGGTTGAAGCCGATGACGCCGCCGAATGCGGAAACCGGGTCGCAGGCGCGCGCCTTGTCGAAGGCGTCGATCAGCCGGCGTCCCGTGCCCACGCCCGAGGGGTTGGTGTGCTTGATGATGACCGCCGCGGGCTCGGAGAATTCGAGCACGAGCTGAAGCGCCGCGTCGATGTCGACGATGTTGTTGTAGGAGAGCTCCTTGCCCTGGAGCTGGAGCGCGCCGCCGAGCGTCGGCTCGACGGGGAGCGTCGCATCGGCGTAGAACGCCGAGGTCTGGTGCGGGTTCTCCCCGTAGCGCAGCGTCTGCTTGCGGTTCCACTGGGCGGTGAAGGTGACCGGGTATTCGTCCTTCGCATCGGCGCCCTTGCCGAGGTAGTTGGAGATCGCGGCGTCATAGCGCGCGGTGAGAGCGAACACCTTGCGTCCGAGCTCGGCGTGCGTCTCCGCGTCGAGCTTCCCCTTGCCCTTGACCAGCTTCGCGAGGATCTCCTTGTAGTCGGCCGGATCGGTGACGACCGCGACGTCCTGGCTGTTCTTGGCCGCCGAGCGGAGCATCGTCGGGCCGCCGATGTCGATGTTTTCGATCGCCTCTTCGCGGGTGCAGCCCTTCTTCGCGATGGTCGCCTCGAACGGGTAGAGGTTGACGACCACCATGTCGAACGGGAGGATGCCGTGTTCCTTGATCGTCTTCATGTGCTCGGCCTTGCCGCGCACCGCGAGCAGCCCGCCGTGGATCTTGGGGTTGAGCGTCTTGACGCGGCCGTCGAGCATCTCGGGGAAGCCGGTGTAGTCCTCGATCAGCGTCACCGGAACCTTCTTCTGCTTGAGCGCCGTCGCCGTCCCGCCGGAGGCGTACAACAGGATGCCAAGCTTTGACAGCCCCTTCGCAAAATCGACGAGACCGGTTTTGTCCGACACGCTCAGAATCGCTCGCTGAATCTTGGCCATAGCGCACCTTCCTCTGTTGAAAGTAAGTTTGTCGTGGATGATTTAAGGCTTGATGGGGATCGCGCCCAGCAGCGTCTTCAGGTCGTCGTCGGCGAACTTGATGCCGAAACCCATGAACAACGTGCGAAGCTTCCGGTCCTTGCTGGCGATGTCGTCGACGCCGCCCGTCACGAACAGGTTTTTGACGATATCATAGTTGGCATAGGCCTTCAAATGGGGCCGGTCGTTCTTCCGGCTGAAGTTGAACGCCTCGGCGGCCACCGTCAACCGGTCGGGTATGACCTGGTAATCGACCCCCAGGCCGCCGGTGGATTCGATCACGCCCCCCTTGAACGTCAGCCCCGAGAAGCGCTTGGCGATCAGCGCGGAGAAGAGCAGCTTGTTCTCGTACTGGTCCTCGATCGTGCGGGTGGTCGTGCCGTTCACGACGTCGGTCGTGTCGAGCGTCTTCAGCTTGCCCTTCGGATCGTCGACGACCCCGACGAGGTAATACTTGTCGGCCGTCGGTTGCATGCGCACGGAAACATAGTGCTTGTAGTCGGAGCTCTGCGCCCGGTATTCGAGCCGGTAGTCGATGAACGTCTTGAGCGAGTCGCCCTTTCGCACCAGCTTGTTGATGCCGTCGAGCGTGTCGGAAAGCGACCCGGCCACCCCGTTGTCGCTGACCAATTTGCCCAGCGTCCCCTCGCCCCGCTCGATCTTCCCCATCACGACGTTCGCCGAGGAAAGCGTATTGTCGAGCTTCGCGGAGGCGGCCTTGAAGGAGGAGATGCTGTCGCGGACCCCCTCGCGGTTCTCGGCCAGGATGACGGTGGCGTTGTCGGCCATCGACCCCGCCTTGTCGGCCATCCGGCCCATCTTGTCGGCCGCCTCGTTGATCTTGCGGGCGAGCTCGGGCGTCTGATCCTTGAGCGTCTCGGAGAAGGCGCGGAGGTTGGCGATCGTCTCGCGCAGGTTCTCCTTGTTGGACGCGGTGACGTCCTTGAGGTCGGCCGACACCTTCTCGACGTTGGCGATGATGCGGTTCAGCCGGTCCTGGTTGCCGGAGACGATGGTGCGCAGCGCGATGCTGGTCTCCTTGACGTTTTTCAGGATCTCGCCGAGCGCCTGCTTGCCCTCGGGCGTGCCGAAGGTGCCGGCAAGGGAGTCGGTGAAACGCTTGATGTCGTCGCCGATCGCGGACACCTTCCGGACCAGCTCGTCGAGGTTCTGGGGGGACTGCGTGTTGACCATGGTTCCGCCGGCCGCCAGCGACTGGTCGACCGCCTTGCCGGGGAAGATCTCGACGTATTTCTCGCCGAGCATCCCCTGCGACTGGATCGAGGCCATGGAATCCCGGGGAATGCGGACGCCCTCGTTGATGCGGAGCACGAGGCGCGCATTGGTGCCGATCAGCTTGATCTCGTCGACCTTGCCGATGGGCACGCCGGCCATCTTGACGTCGGCCTTGGGCTCGAGCCCCGCCGCGGTCGTGAAATCCGCGATGATCGTGTAGCCCTTGCCGCCGACGCCGCCGTACTTGCTGACGCGGACCGCGAAAAACGTGAGGACCAGCAGTCCCAGCAGGACGAATATCCCCACCCGCGCTTCCTTCGACATCAGTTGACCTCCCGCCCATTCGGCTCGCCCTGTCGCCGGACGAACCTGACGAAATCTTCGTGCTCTGCCGTGATCGGCCCCTTGGCGCGTCCCTCGACGAACTGGGAGACGACGGGGCTGTCGCTGTGGCGGATCTCGTCGGGCGTGCCGACCGAGATAATCTTCCCTTTATACAGCATGGCGATCCGGTCCGCGATCTTGTAGGCGGAGGCCATGTCGTGCGTGATGGCGATACCGGTGACGCCGAGCGATTCGCGCAGCGCGACGATCAGCTCGTTGATGACGTCGGCCATGATCGGGTCGAGCCCGGTGGTCGGCTCGTCGTAGAGCAGGATCTGGGGCTCGGCGGCGATCGCGCGCGCCAGCCCCACCCGCTTCTTCATGCCGCCCGAAAGCTCGGCCGGCATCAACTGCGAGACGTTGCGCAGCCCTACCATCGCCAGCTTCTCCTCGACGAGGTTGAGGATCTGCTTTTCGGGATAGAGCCGGAGGCGCCGCAGCGCGAACGCCACGTTGTCGCCCACGGTCATCGAATCGAAGAGCGCGGCGCCCTGGAACAGCATGCCGAACTTCCGGCGGATGCGGACCAGCCCGCGCTCGTCCATCGCGGCGACGTCCTCGCCGTCGATGAGGATCGTGCCCGCCTCGGGCTTGAGCAGCCCCAGGATGCACTTGAGCAAGACGGACTTGCCGGTGCCGCTGCCGCCGATGACGACGGTGGTTTTGCCCTTCGGGATCTCGAGGTCGGTCCCGTCGAGCACGACCTTGCTGCCGAACCGCTTGCACAGCCCCTTGATCTCGATCATCTAAGCCGTCTCCATCAGAACATGAACGACGTCATGAGATAGTCGGAGATCAGCACCACCATGGAGGAGGTGACGACCGCGCGGGTCGTGGCGCGTCCGACCCCCTCGGCGCCGCCTTCGGCGATGAAACCGTGATAGCAGGAGATCAGCGCGATGAGGCCGCCGAAGACCGACGCCTTGAGCAGGCCGGTCAGGATGTCCTTCATCTCGAGGTACTGGAACGTCTTGTTGATGTAGACGTAGGGGTTGGAGCCCAGCAGGTTGACGGAGACGAAGTAGCCGCCCGCGATGCCGACCAGGTCGGCGAACACGACGAGCAGCGGCATCACCAGCGTCGCCGCGATGATCCGGGGGACGACGAGGTATTTCACCGGGTTGGTGGCCAGCGTCACGAGCGCGTCGATCTGCTCGGTGACCTTCATCGTGCCCAGCTCGGCCGCGATCGAGGCGCCGACGCGCCCGGATACCATGAGCCCCGCGAAGACAGGCCCCAGCTCGCGCGTGATCGACAGAGCAACGACCGTCCCGACGAAGCTGGTGGCCTGGAAGCGCTGGAATCCCGTGTAGCTCTGGAGCGCGAGCACCATGCCGGTGAAGGTGGCGGTGACCGCCACGACCGGCACCGACTTGACGCCGATCTCTTCCATCTGCTTGACGATGTTGGCGATCTCGGAGGGCGGCCTGAAGAGCCAGCCGAGCGCCTGGAATCCCAGGACGGCCATGTTTCCCAGGTCCTGGAGCAAATTGTAGATGCGGCCGCCGAGCGCCTCGCCCAGCGCCGCGAAACCGTTCCTTCGGGGGGATTCAGGCAACGGGGCGCCTCGGAATTCTGCGGCCCACCTGGGTGAGCAGCTCGTAGGGAATCGTGCCCGCCAGCGTCGCCAGCGCGTCGGCCGTCGGCCCACCTTCGCCCATGATCACGACTTCGCTGCCGACCCGGACGCCCGGGATGCCGGTGACGTCGATCATCGTCATGTCCATGCAGACGCGGCCCGCCACAGGCGCGCGTTGGCCGCCGACACCCATCCAGCCCCGGTTGGTCAGGCAGCGGGGGTAGCCGTCGGCGTAGCCGATGGGCACCACGGCGATCTCTCGCGGCTCGGGCCGGGAATAGAGCCGTCCGTAGCTCACGGGATGGTTCGCGGGAAGCTTCTTCAGCGAGACGATGCGGCTGACCAGGCGCATGACCGGCTTCAGCCCGAGGTCGTCTCCCAACCCGGGCGCCGGAAGGCTGCCGTAGAGCGCGATGCCGGGGCGCGCCATGTCGAAGGCGAATTCGCGGAACGCCACGAGCCCGGCGCTGTTGAGGGCGTGGACCAGGACTTTCGCGCCGAACGCCGCGCGCACCGCACTCGCGGCGGCCTCGAACCGGACAAGCTGCAACCGGGTGAAATCGAGGTCGGCGGCGTCGAAGCCGTCGGCCGACGCCAGGTGCGTCATGAATCCCTCGACCGCGATCCAGCGCTCCGTACGGATCCGTTCGATGACCGACCCGATCTCCTCGGGGAAGAAGCCGAGCCGCCCCATCCCCGTGTCGACCTTGAGGTGAACGGGGAACGGGCGCCCCGCGGCCTCGCCGACGCGGGCGAACAGCGCGATCTGGTCGGGCCGGAACAGCGTGCCCGACAGGCCGATCGCATGCGCCTCGGCCGCCAGATCGGCGTCGACGTCGCCCAGCACGAGCGTGGGGCCGGAGACGGCCGCCTCGCGCAGCTCGATCCCCTCTTCGACCGAGGCGACGCCGAGCATCGTCGCGCCCGCCTCGAACAGCGTCTTGGCCACCGGCACCGCGCCGTGGCCGTAGCCGTTGGCCTTGACGACGCCGAAGAGCGACGCCCCCGAAGGCAGCAGCGACTGCAGCGTGCGGCAGTTTTGGCGAAGCGCGGACAGGTGGATCTCCGCGACGGTGGGTCTGGCCAAATCTTTGACCTCGTGGGCGACAGGGGTGCAATCGGGAACAATCGGAAAAGTGTACCTTACCGCCCGCGGGACGTAAAGCCGCTGCGGAGAGCGAATGCCCGGATTCCTCGGCGTCGTCGGAGGGGGCCGTTCGCTCCATGGGCAGCCGCAACACTTCTATCCACCGGCATTGCGCTCAGACCCCCTCCCTTCCTCCGCTGTCGGAAATGTCGGCATCCGCCAGGACGCGAAATCCGGGATTCCGCTCCGGCGCGCAGCGGACCCGGGTGTCCCCGGACGGGGGCCTATGCCCCGAGCGGGTGTAGCCGCCATGGAGGGCGGCGCGAGGGGTATGGAGTCGCAGCGAAGCCATGGATGGCTGAGCAAGACGTCCCCCGGGAGGGGATACCCGGGTCGCTAAAGCGCCGGAGACTGCCCGGATTTCTCACCCGCCGCCGGCCGGACGGGTTAGACTATAAGGATCAAGCCAAAAGGAGTTTTCGATGAAGTCTCGCTTAAGGGTTGCTTCGATTTGCGTCGGGTTGGCGTGCCTGGTTTCCGCGGGGAGCGCCTTCGCGTTCGGCGGCATGGGCGGCATGGGCGGCGGGTCCAAGACTCCCGAGCTTCCGGCGAACGAGCCGGTCAAGGTCGAGAAGGCCAAGGGCGCCAATGCACACACGGTCGGTGAGCTCTACGAAAAGTCGGGGTCGCTCGACAAGAAGGCCGTCGTCGTGCGCGGCAAGGTCGTCAAGGTATCCAAGGGGATCATGGGCAAGAACTGGATCCATCTCAAGGACGGCAGCGGCGAAGGCGAAACCGCAAAGATCATCGCCACCACCCAGGACCTCGCCGAGGTGGGCGATGTCGTGACCGCGAAGGGCACGCTCTATAAGGACAAGGATTTCGGCGCGGGCTATTTCTACAAGGCCATCATCGAGGAAGCGAAGATCACCAAATAGCGGTCGTTCCCGCTAGCAGCCGCAACCGCAGTTGTGGCAGACGCGAGGAATGAAGTCATCGGGGGGGACGGTCTCCGGCGCGAAAGCGATCCGGTCGACCGCCGCCCGGATGTCTTCCAGCAGGTCGAGCTTTTCGCTTTTCCCGATGATGTGCCCCACGCAGCGGTTGCTGCACCCGTCGGAGGGCGACGAGACGCGAACCGCGTTGAGCAGATCGGCGTAGCTCCGGATGTCGATGACGAGATCCCGGTTGCGGGCGACCTCGAAGGCGATCCCGTAGGGCGCGAGGCCGGCGGCGACCTCGTTGCAGAAGGCGTCGAAGGACTTCCCCGACAGACGGACCCGCCAGTCGGGCCGCACGTGATTCTGGCCGCAGATCGTCAGGATGATCTTCTTCGGCGCCAATTCGTTCCTCTTCATGCGGTCGGCGAAGCGCCGGCCGAGCCGGTTCGCCCCTTCGCCTGCCCGCCAGTGGGCAACATATCGCCCGCGTCGTCCTGGCCCCGGTACCGGACCGCGTTCCGCCCCGCCGCCTTGGCCAGATAGAGCGCCTGGTCGGCCCGCTGCATCAGATCTTCCCACCGCCTCCCCGCATCCGTCCCGCTCGCGATGGTCGCCCCGCAACTGACGGTCAACAGACCCGAGGCCGCCTTTTCGTGGGGGATGGCCAACCGCTCGACCGCCTGGCGGAGCCGCTCGGCGAACTGCAGCATCCCTTGCGGGGACTGCTTGGGGGTGATCAGCAGGATCTCCTCGCCGCCGAACCGGAAGATCTCGTCGGACACCCGGAGCACCCGCTTCATGGCGTCGGCGACCGCGTGCAACGCCTGGTCGCCGGCCAGGTGGCCGTAGGTGTCGTTGTAGGCCTTGAAGTGGTCGATGTCGCACATGACCACGCCATAGGGCTCGTCGTAGCGGGTGAAACGGTGGTGCGCCTTCCCGATCGCCTGGAACAGGCCGCGACGGTTGCCGATCTCCATCAGGGGATCGATGCTGACCAGCTCCTCGAGCCGCTCGTTGCGCGACTTCAGCCCGACGTTCTCGTTCAAAAGCGACTGCTCGAGCTCGAGGACCCGCTCGCCCGCCCGGACCCGCGCCCGGAGCTCCAACCGGTCGAAGGGCTTGGCCATGTGGTCGTCGGCGCCCGATTCTAGCGCCAGGATCACATCCTCCCTCCGGTCCTTCACGGTGAGGATGACGATGTAGACGTAGCCCTGGTCTTCGAGGCAGCGGACCCTCCGGCACAGCTCGATCCCGTCCACGCCGGGCATGGTCCAGTCGAGGATGAGGAATTTGGTGCCGCTTTGCGTCAGCTTCGCAAGCGCCTCGACCCCGTCGGCCGCCTCGATCGCCTCGTGGCCCCACTTTTCGACGGTCCGGCACAGCAGCCGCCGGGTGATCGGATCGTCATCGGCAATCAGGATTTTCATTCGAATGCTCCTGCGTATCGTTCGATCCGGGCGATCTCGCGGCGCAACGCCTTGAGAGGCCCGGCCGCATTGGGGAGACCGGATGCGGCGCCAAGCCCCTCGAGCTCACGCGCGAGCTCGGAAACGGTACCTGCGCCGAGATTGCCCGCGGCCCCGCGGATCCCGTGGGCGATGTTCCGGAACTGCTCACGGTCGTCGCGCCCGGCCGCCTCCTCGAGGAGCCGGAGCCGGTCGGGCATCACCGAGATGAACTCTCCCAGGAGGGTGCGGAAAAAGGGGAGGTCCCCGTCGAACCGCTCCATCGCGGCCGCCAGGTCGATCGGCTGCGTTGGCCCGTCGTTCCGGTTCACGGCGTTTCCCTTCTCGATTCCCGAGGCATTTGCGTATCGCCGAATCATATCACCGAGCCGCCGCCCGGGGTTCCCAATAAAAATAAAGGCAATTTTCTTATCGCTCCTGCCGATAAGGATCCCATGCCGTGAATTCCGGAGGAACGTGCGGGATGGAACCGGTCGCCAAGCAATCGGCGTGCATTGTGGGCAGGACCGTCGCGCTGGTCCGCTCCCGTCTTTCCGGCCGGGTCGATTCCGAGCACGAACAGGCCATCATCCGGTTGGCGATCACCTGCCTGATCATCCCCTACCTCCTCTACTCGCGCATCTCGGCGGGCTCGATCGACGCGCGCATCGAAGTGGCCTGCCTGACGGGCTTCGCGTTCTTCTTCTTTTCCCTGTCGGTCCTGGCGGGAATCGTCCTGCGGCCCGCCCCGTCGCCGATCCGCCGGCTGATCGGCATGGCGGGGGACATGTACGGGACTTCCTGCTGCCTCTACATGGGCGGCGAAAAGCTCGCCCCCCTCTACATCATCTACCTCTGGGTCACCCTCGGGAACGGCTTCCGGTTCGGACAGCGCTACATGTTCGCCAGCTCGGCCGCCAGCGTGCTTTCCTTCGCGTTCGTCATCTGGAAGATCGACTATTGGTCCAGCCAGATGCCGCTCTCGATCGGCCTCCTGGCCGGGCTGATCGTGCTGCCCGCCTACACCTCGACGCTGCTCCGGAAGCTGAAGCGGGCGAACCTGCGGCTGGCCGAGGCCACCGTCCGCGCCGAGGAAGCCAACCGCGCCAAGAGCCAGTTCCTGGCCAACATGTCGCACGAGCTGCGCACTCCGCTCAACGGCATCCTGGGCATGGGAGAGCTGCTGGCCGGCACCCGCCTCGATCGCGAGCAGCGGGATTTCGCCGACACGATCTGCGATTCGGCGCGCGTCATGGTCTCCCTCGTGACGGACGTGCTCGACTTCTCCAAGATCGAGGCCGGCAAGATCGAGATCGAAAAGACCCGGTTCGACCTGCACGCCCTGCTCAAAGGGACCGCGGCCATGCTGGTCCACCAGGCCGCCGCCAAGGGGGTCCGTCTTTCCACGATCATCCCGCCCGAGGTGCCGTTCCTCTTGCACGGCGACCCGTCCCGGCTTCGCCAGGTGCTGACAAACCTCCTCTCGAACGCCGTCAAGTTCACCGAGTCGGGCGAGATCACCCTGCGGGTCCGGACCGAGTCCGACGCGGGCGACCGGGTGACGCTCGGGTTCGAGGTGAAGGACACCGGCATCGGCATGACGCCCGCGCAGCAGGCGCGGATCTTCGACCGTTTCACGCAGGCCGACGATTCCACCACGCGCAAGTACGGCGGGACGGGCCTTGGCACGACGATCTCGAAGCAGCTGGTCGAGCTGATGGGGGGCGAGATCCGTCTCGAAAGCGAGCCGGGGGGAGGAAGCACATTCCTGTTTACCCTGCCCTTCGCGAAAGCGCAGGAGGAACAGGCCTTCGTCGGGAACGACGAGGCCGGCGGACTCCGCTTCCTCGTTCTCTCGGCCGAAGAAGGCATTCTCGAGACGGTCACCCGCCATCTTGCCTCCTGGCGGATCGACGTCGATTCGGCCGCCCGGGGAACCCAGGCCTTTTCGAAACTCGTCGCGGCAGCCGACAGTGAGAATCCGTACCACGCGGTGATCGTCGCCGCGCAGGGGCTCGACATGGGAGCCGCCGAATTCGCGACCGTCGTCCATTCGGTCCGCAAGATCGCCGAGACCCCCCTTATCCTGATCGCCGGCGCCGCGCCCGATTTCGACGCCATCTCCCGGCAGGGATATTGCTCCGCCCTCGACGACACGATCGACAAGACCATGCTGTTCAACGCCATCCACTTCATCCGCCCCGACACCCCGGACCACGACGGGATGGCCTTCCTCGCCAACCGCTACCGGCAGCGCAGCGCGACACCCGAGCATTACCGGATCCTCGTTGCCGAGGACAACCCGGTCAACCAGAAGGTGATCGGGCTCATCCTCGAGAAGGCGGGCCACACGGTCACGATCGTCGACAACGGCGAGCTGGCGCTCGACGCCATGCAGGCCGGGCCGTTCGACATCGCGCTGCTCGACCTCAACATGCCGGTCATGGGCGGCGTGGAAGCGGCCAAGATGTACCGGATCGTGACGCCCGGAGGGCCCTGGATCCCGATGGTCGCCCTCACGGCAGACACGACGATAGAGACGCAGCGCCGATGCGAGGAGGCACGCTTCGCAGCCCACGTCTCCAAGCCGGTCGATTCGGCCAAACTGCTCGCCGTAATCGCACACCTGGCGGCGCGGCCCGTCCCCGCGGCCGTAAACGACCCGCCCCCGGCCGTGTCGATGGTCAGGGAACCGGGGATGCCCTACCCCGCGCGGGAAGAGACGCTGGCAACCGATGCGATCGAGGCGCTGAAGGCCATGGGGGCGAACGACGCCTTTCTTGTGGACCTGATGGGGATGTTCATGGAAGGGACCGAACGGAAGCTTGAGGGGATCGGTCAGGCCGCCCGGACGCGGTCGCCCGGCGACTTTCGGCAGCTGGCGCACGCCCTGAAGGGCTCAGCGGGCCAGATCGGCGCGCTCGCCCTCTCGACGCTGGCCGGCGGTTGCTCGGTCGCCAGCGACGAGACCATCCGGCGCGAAGGCACGATCCTGCACGACCGGCTGCGCGCCGAGTACGGGCGCGTCCGGGAGCTGCTGGTCCTGCAGTCGCGCAAGTTCGGCTGCAACTGATCCTTGCAGGCCGTGGTCAGCCGCCCGCGCGGTCGGCCTCGACGCCGGGTTCCGCCGTTTCCGTCTTGGCGACCTGCGCCCGCACCAGCCGGTCGATGACCCTGAGATCGGCCCCCGTCAGCCGCAAGGCGGTCTCGACCCAGATCTCGACGGTCCGCACGAGCGACTCCCTGGTCACGGAAAACACTTCCTGCCGAACCTGCCCGATCGCGTGGCGCGCGTTGCTGCGGCGTGAATGCTCGCGGACGAATTCGTGGACCGCCAGCTCCCCCTCGCCGTCCTCGGCCAGCACGTCGACCACGCCCATCTCGTAAAGCTCGGCCGCGGTATAGACATTTCCGCTCGTCACGATCTCCTCGACCTGCTTCATCCGGAGGCGGCGTGCCAGAAACTGGTAGGCGCCCATCCCGGGGAACAGGTTGAAAAGGATCTCGGGCAGCGCGAAGCGCGCGCGTTTTTCGGCAACCAGGTACGAGGCCGAGAGCGCCGCCTCGAACCCGCCGCCTAGCGCCTCGCCCTGGACCAGCGCGATCGTGCTCATGGGCAGGTCGCAATTCACCGAGACCGTGTGGACCAGGTCGATGCACTTCATCGCATATCGCGTAAGCCCACCCCGGTCCCGCTCGACGATCAGCTTCCGGAAGAGGGCGATGTCGCCCCCGTAGCTGAACACCGAAGCGTTGGCCGAAGCGACGACCGCATAGCGGATCGGGCACTCGCCCGTGTCGCGCAGGTAGCGTTGGTTGTGCTGACGGATCGAGCCGTAGCAGCAGACCAGGTCGTCGAGCAGCCTTTCGTTGAAGCATTGACGACCGCTGGGCGCCATGAAGGTCCACATGGTCTTCCGGGAATCGTCGAAAAGCGTGCGGACCTGCGAGAGGTGAGGGATGAGAACGGGAAACTGGAGAACACAGCCGGCCATGATCCACTCCCTGGGGGATAGATGGAGTACAACGGCAACGACATTTGGTGGGTAATGAGCGGGTATCTTGTCGATTCGGAAGAAAGATGTCAAGGCGCGATGCCCGTTCCGATTTACAATAAAACGTAAAGTGATAACCTGACCTTCGGGGGACGACCATGGGCCCGGAACGGGACGGCACGATCCTCAAGGGCATCTATGCCGCCGAGCGGGAGGCCGACCGCATCGTCCGCGACGCGGAAGGCCTGGCCGACGCGCTGAGGCGGGAAGCAGCCGCGCGGGCCGACGCGATCCTCTCCGAAAACCAGTCACGGCTCGGACGGTGCCGGACCGGACGCCTCGACGCCGCGGTCGCCGAGTCCGACCGGGAAGCCGAAGCCCTCCTCTCCGACGCGCGTTGCAGCGCCGAGGCGTGGGCCTCCGCCGAACGGCAGCGGATCGACGACCTCGCCGACCGGCTGCTCGCAATGGTGCTGCCGCGATGATCATCCCGATGGCGAGGATCCGGATCGTCGGCCCCAAGACCTTGCTCCCGCCCGTGACCGCCGCGCTCCAGGAGGCCGGGTCGGTCCAGGTCGATTCGGAGGATTCCGACATCGCCCGGATCCGCGACGACCTTCCCGCGGCGCGCCGACTCGTTCCCGACGAGGGCGAACGCCAGGCGCGCGAGCGTCTGGAATCGCTCCTCGACCGGGTCCGCAAGCTGCTCCTGCTCCTCCCGCCGGAACCGGAAAAGCCACCGCTCCCCGCCGCGCCCCCCCCCCCTCCCTTGCCCGTCGATTCGGACGCCGCCTCCCTGGCGCCGCTCTCGCAAAAGCTCGCCTCCGTCGCCTCCCGGCTCGAGGCGCTGCTGCGCAAGCGCAGGATCCACGCGGACGAGCTCTCGCTCTTCGCCCGGTACGACAAGGTGTTGCGGGTGCTCGCGCCGCTGATCGCCGGCGTCCGGGAGAGCCGGGACCTCGAATGCACCGGCCTCGCCATCCAGGCCGGGGAGCGCGACGCGCTCCCCCTGCTCGAGGAGGCGCTGGGCCGGGCGACCGGCGGCCATTACGAGATCTTCTACCGGGCCGTGGACCGGGAGACGATGGCAGGCCTCCTCGTTTTCCCGCGGGAGAAGGCGGCCGCTGCGAAGGCGCTGCTCTGGGAGCGCAACATCGGGGAGCTCCGGCTGCCCGCGTCCGTAGCCGACAAACCGTTGGGCGAAGCGCTCGGCATCATCCGCCGGAAGCAGGCAGAGCTGCCGACGAAGATCGCCCGCGTCGACGCCGAGATCGCGGCCTTCTCCCGTCGATGGACGGATATGCTCTCGTCCTGGCGGCGCGCGCTCGAAGCCCGCGTCGCGCGGATGCAGGTGTCGGAGACGTTCTTCGAGACGCGCGAGACCTTCCTCCTCTGCGGCTGGGTCCCCGTCGAGCAGCTCGCGCCGCTGCAGGCGACACTCGCGGCGCGCTTCGGGGAGCTGGTCCTCGTCGAGCGGCTGCCGATCGGAAAGCCCGAGGAGCATCAGGTCCCGGTCGCGCTCCGCAACGGCCCGCTCGTTCGCCCCTACGAGCGCTTCACGCGCGCCCTGCCGCTGCCCCGGTACGGGACGATCGACCCAACCCCGCTCGTGGCCGTTTTCTTCCCGCTCTTCTACGGCGCCATCATCGGGGACGCCGGCTACGGGCTGCTCCTGCTCGCCGGCGCACTGTTTGTCCGGAGGCGGTACGCCGCGAACCCGCTCGCCCGCGATTTCGCGACGATCTTCCTGTGGGCATCGCTCTCCGCCACGGCCTGGGGTTTCGCCTACGGCGAGCTCTTCGGCGACCTGGGGGAACGGTTCGGGATGCGGCCGCTCTTCCTCGACCGGATGAAGGACTTCATGGCGAATATCGCCTTCGCGCTCGGGATCGGCGTATGCCACGTCCTGCTCGGGATCGGGCTCGGGATCGCGACCGCCGTCCGCGGGGGACATCCCTGGGAGGTCGCCGTAAAGGCGATCGGGCTCCTGATCGTCCTCGCGTTCCTCGCCGTGGCGGCCGGCGTCGCCGGGAAGTTGCCCCCGGCGGCGGCGTGGATCGGCGGCGTCCTGCTCGTCGCGGCGGTCCCGGCGCTGCTGCTCTCACCATCGCGCTCGGCGATCATGGAGTTCCACAACCTCGTCAACATCCTGTCCTACATGCGGATCATGGGGATCGGCGTGGCCTCCGTCGCGCTAGCGTTCGCCGCGAACAAACTCGTTGCCTTGTCAGGCAGCCTGGCGATCGGGATTCCTGCCGCGATCCTGCTGCACGTCGTCAACATCGCCTTCGGCCTCTTTTCGCCGGCTATCCAGTCGATGCGCCTTCACTACGTGGAATTCTTCGAGAATTTCTTCGTCGGGGGCGGGCGTCCCTACGTCCCGTTCCGGTCGGCACCCTGACGGTCCCATAGAGGCCGGGAGAGGAGACACACGAGCATGGAGATCGGGCTGATTGCATTGGGAGCGGGACTGGCGATCGGGCTAAGCGCCCTGGCCACGGCCTGGGCGCAGGCGCGGATCGGGGCGGCGGCGGTGGGGGCGATCCTCGAGAAGCCGGAGACGATGGGCACGGTGATCATTCTCCTGGTGATCCCGGAGACGCTCGTCATCTTCGGCTTCACCATCGCCATCCTGATCCTGACGACGCTCAGGTGAGCGGGTCGTGACCGGCGAGGGGCTGACCCGGCACCTGCTCGAGCGCGCGGAGGCCCGGGCCGCGGCGATCCTGGAACTCGCCCGGGAGGAATCGGATGCACGGATCGCCCAGGCAGCCGCGGACGCGGAGCAGGAGGCGCGGGCGGCGGAAGCGGCCTTGCGGCGGGAGGCCGAGCAGATTCGGTCGCTGCGGGTGGGGCGCGCGCGCCTCGAGGCGCGGCAGCATCTCGCGCGGGCACGTGCAGCGCTGGCCGACGAGGTGCTGCAACGGCTCTCGGAGCGCCTGGCGCGGCTGCCTTTCGAGGCGGGATACCCGGAGCTCGCGGCGCGCCTGTTCCGCGAGATCCTCATCGAGCTGCCGGAGGGCGAGGTCACGGTGCGCGCCGACGCCGGGTCGAGCGCCGCGATCCGGGCGCGCGACGATGGCGGGCGCTTCCGCCTCGAGCCGCTGCCGGACGAAGAGCTGGGCGGCGTCGAGGGATTCGATGCGGGCCGGACCTTCTGCATCCGGAACACGCTCGCGAGCCGGATGCGCAAGGCGACTCCCGCGTTGCGCGAGGAGATCGGGCGGATGCTCGGGCAACCCGATGAGTGACCTTTACTTCCTCAACGCGCGGCTGCGATCGCTCCGCTCCTCCCTGCTCCCCCCGGCGGCATACGCGCGGCTGCTGCTCCAGCCGGACCTCGCGGCCTTCACCGCCGCGTTGCGGGAAACCCCTTACGGGCGCGCCCTTGAAGAGACCGGAGGCGAGCCGGGCGACGTCGCCCGGATGGAGGAGGCGCTCCGCAGGGAGTTATCGGGATCGCTTGTCCGGCTCCTCGCGATGGGACGGGAAGATTGCCGCGAGGCGGTCCGCCGCCTCCTTGGCTTCCTCGAGCTCCGAACGCTCCGGGCGATCGTCCGGGGCATGTGCACCAAACGGCCGGCGGCCGAGATCCTGGCCGCGCTCGTTCCTACGGGCCTTTACGACGAGGCGGCGCTCGAGGCGCTTTGTCGGCAGCACGACGTGCGCGATGTCGCCCTGCTGCTGCTCGGTTGGCGCGATCCGAACGGCGCGACGCTGTTGCGGTCGCTCGCGGGCTACCGGGAGCCGGGCGACGCCTGGATGCTCGAGACGGCGCTGGACCGGGCCTTCTTCAAGGCGAACGCACCACCGCGCGAGGCGGACGACGACCTGGCGCTCTTCCTGTCGCTGGCCGCCGACCGGACCAACCTGGCGACGGCGCTTTCCGGCGTGGCGGAACGGATCGCGCCCGACCGGCTTCGTCGCTGCTTCCTCCCCGGGGGGCGCGTCTACCGGGCGGCCGACTTTGCGCACCTCGTCGAGTCGGCATCGGTGGGCGAAGCGGCGGAGCGCGCGGCCCGCTCGGTCTTCGCGCCCGTCCTGGAAGGGCTCACCTGGCGCCCCGGCGGCGTTCCGCAGTTTCCCGTCCTGGAGCGGGCGCTCGACCGCGTCCTGCTGCAATGCATGCGGATGAGGATGCGGGTCGAGCCGCTGGGAACGGCTCCCCTCGTCTGCTGGCTGCTCGACAAGTTCCGGGAGGTGGCCAACCTGCGGCTGATCTTCCGCGGGCGCCTGGCGGGAATGACGGCGGCCGACCTGGCGATCCTGCTGTCGGCGGAGGGCTGAATAACCGGTATGGAACGAATCTGGGCGCTGACGGACAAGGAGACGGGGATCGGCTTCCGGCTGGCGGGGATCGCGACGCGCGCGGTCTCGACTCCCGCGGAGCTGGCGTGCTGTGCGGAGGGGCTCCTGTCGGACCCCGGGGCACAGGTGGTGCTGGTCGACGAAACCCTCTTCCGGCAGCTTCCGGAGCCGGCGCAGCGCCGGATCGAGGGGAACGAGCGCCCCGTCTTCGTCGCGGTGCCTTCCGCCGGCCGAGCAGCGGGGGCGGCCCGTCCCGAGGAGATCGTCACCCGGCTTATGCAGCGGGCGATCGGGTACCAGATCCGGATCCGGAGGTAGGGCGGAGATGGCTTGCGAGGGAACCATCGTCAACGTGGCCGGGCCCGCCGTCGTGGCCGCCGGGATGGCCGACTGCCGGATGCACGACCGCGTCGTCGTGGGCGATGCCGGCCTCATGGGCGAGATCATTCGCCTCGAGCGGGACCGAGTGACGATTCAGGTCTACGAGGACACGACGGGGCTCCGGCTGGGCGAGAAGGTCGTCGGCGCAGGCGAGCCGCTCGTGGTTGAGCTTGGGCCCGGCCTGCTCGGCTCGGTCTTCGACGGGATCCAGCGCCCCCTCGAGGCCATCCGGGCGGCTCAGGGCGACTTCATCGGGCGGGGGATCGCGGCGCCCGCACTGCCGCGCGACCGGCAGTGGCTGTTCCGGCCGTGCGTCTCGGCCGGGGACCCGGTGGGCCCCGGCGACATCGTCGGCCGTATCGACGAGACGCCGGGCATCGAGCACCGGGTGATGGCGCCGGCCGGCGTCTCCGGGCGCATCGGCCAAGTGCGGGAGGGGCCGCTGACGGTGACCGAGCCCGCCGCCCTCCTCGAGGACGGGACGGCGATTCCGATCCTCCAGCATTGGCCGGTCCGCACGCCCCGTCGGTTCGCCGCGCGCCTTCCCAGCACGGTCCCGTTCATCACCGGGCAACGCGTCTTCGATGTGCTCTTCCCGCTCGCGCTTGGCGGCTCGGCCATTCTCCCCGGCGGATTCGGCACGGGCAAGACGGTGGTCGAGCAGACGCTTGCCCGCTACGCCGCCGCCGACGTGATCGTCTTCGTCGGATGCGGGGAGCGGGGCAACGAGATGACGGAAGTGCTATCCGACTTCCCGGCACTGTCCGACCCGTCGACCGGGAGGCCGCTGATGGAACGGACCGTTCTCGTCGTGAACACCTCCAACATGCCGGTAGCCGCACGGGAGGCGTCGATCTACACCGGCATCACGATCGCCGAATATTACCGCGACATGGGCTACCGGGTGGCGCTGATGGCCGACTCGATCTCGCGCTGGGCCGAGGCGCTTCGGGAAATCTCTTCGCGGCTCGAGGAGATGACGGGCGAGGAGGGCTACCCGACCTACCTCTCCACGCGCCAGGCGAAATTTTACGAGCGCGGCGGCCGCGTGACCTGCCTCGGAAAGGAGAAACGCGAGGGGGCGGTGACGATCGTCGCCTCGGTCTCCCCGCCGGGAGGCGACTTCTCGGAGCCGGTCACGCAAGGGGCGCAGCGGCTCGCCGGCGTCTTCTGGGCGCTCGACCCCGAGCTTGCCCACCAACGCCACTTCCCCGCGGTGAACTGGCGGAAGAGCTATTCCCTCTACCGCGATTCGCTCGACAGCTGGTTCTCGGAAAACGTGTCACCGGAATGGGCAGCGCTTCGGGGCGAGCTCATGCGGCTGCTCCAGCGCGAGGAGGAGCTGCAGGAGATCGTGCAGCTCGTTGGCATCGAGGCGCTGCAGGACGAGGAGCGGCTGCTGTTGACGGCCAGCCGGATGATTCGCGAGGAGTTCCTGCGTCAAAGCGTCTTCTCGCCGAACGAGGCGGTGTGCCCCCCGGAGAAGGCGTTCCTCATGCTCAAGGCGTTCCTCGCGTGGCACGACGCCTGCCGCCGGCAGGTCGCGGCCGGCGTCCCCGCCGATACGGTGCTCGCCCGCCCCCTCCGGGCAGAGGTGGTCCTGCTGCGGGAGGCGCCCGCGGAGGATTTCGCCGCCCGGGCAGGGGCGCTGCTCGCCCGGATCGCACAGGAAGGGAGGGAAGCGCCATAGACCTCGTCACGCGGGAATACCGGACCCTTCACTCGGTCGCCGGACCGCTCCTCTTCGTCGAGGGCGTCCGCCGCGTCTTCATGGGGGAAATGGTCGATGTCCTGGCGCCCGGCGGCGGCGCGCGGCGCGGACAGGTGATCGCCTTTTCGGACCGGCACGCGGTGATCCAGCTGCTGGAGGAGACGACGGGGATCGGCATCGCCTCGACCCGGATCCGCTTCACGGACGCCGTCGCCCGGATGCCGCTCTCCCCCGAAATCCTCGGCCGCCGCTTCAACGGGGCGGGCGAGCCGGCGGACGGCCTCCCCGCGATCCTCCCGCTGAAATGGGCGGACATCGCCGGGGCGCCGATCAACCCGATGGCGCGCGACAAGCCGTCGCACATGCTCCGGACGGGCCTCTCCGCGATCGACGCGCTCTGCACGCTGGTCCGGGGGCAGAAGCTGCCGATCTTCTCGGGCGCCGGGCTGCCGGCGCGCGAAGTCGCCGTCCAGATCCTCCGGGAGGCGGGAATGGAGGCTGCGGACGGCCATTCCGGCGGCAGCGGCTTCGCCGTCGTGTTCGCGGCGCTGGGAATCACGCACCGGGAAGCCGAATACTTTCTGCAGGCGTTCGAAGGAAGCGGCGTCATGGAGCGCACCGTCGTCTTCCTCAACCTGGCGGACGACCCGACGATCGAGCGGCTGCTCACGCCCCGCTTTGCGCTGACCGCCGCCGAGTACCTGGCGTTCGGACTCGACCGCGACGTCCTCGTCATCCTCACCGACATGACCCACTACTGCGAGGCGCTGCGCGAGGTGGCCACCGCCCGCGAGGAGATCCCGGGGCGACGCGGCTACCCGGGTTACATGTACACCGACCTGGCGACGATCTATGAACGCGCCGGGCGCATCAAGGGGCGGCGCGGTTCGGTCACGCAGCTCCCCATCCTGACGATGCCCGACGACGACATCACGCATCCCATTCCCGACCTGACCGGCTACATCACCGAGGGGCAGGTCGTCCTTTCGCGCGACCTGCACCGAAAAGGGATTTTCCCGCCCATCGACGTATTGCCGTGCCTGTCGCGCCTCATGAGCCTCGGCATCGGCGAAGGGAAGACGCGCGGCGACCATCGGGGGCTGGCGGACCAGCTCTACGCCTCCTACGCCCAGGGACGGGAGTTGCGGCGTCTCGCCGCGATCGTCGGGGAGGAAGGGCTGCGCGAGGAGGACCGCAAGCTGTGCCGGTTTGCGGACGCGTTCGAGGCCGGATTCGTCCACCAGGGGGCGGTCGGACGGACCGTCGAGGAGACGCTCGACCTCGGCTGGAAGCTGCTCGGGAAATTGCCGAGGGAAGCTTTGACGCGCGTCCGCCCGGCGGACCTCGCGGCGCGGTACCGGGGAGAATGATGGCGACCGAGCAGGCCAGCGCCACGCGGACGGAGCTGCTGTCGCTGTCGGCGCGCGAGGGCGGGGCGCGCAAGGGGCTCGAGCTTCTTCGGAGCAAGCGGAAGGCGCTGGTGCGCGAGCTGTTCGCGGCGATGGACCAGGCGGTCTCGGGGCGCGGCCGCCTCGACGAGGCGATGGGGCGGGCGACGGGAGCGCTGGCGATCGCGCTGGGGACGGACGGCATGGCGGGCGTCGCCTCCGCGGCGTTCGCAGCGCACCGCGAGATTCCGGTGGCGCTCGTCGAGCGCAACGTCTGGGGCGTTCGCTTCCCCGAGATCCGCTGCCCGGACCTCGCCCGCCGATCCGACGAACGCGGATACGCGCTCTCTGCCGTGCCGGCGGCGACGAACGACGCCGCCCGTGCCTTCGAGGAGGCGCTCGAGGCCGTCTTCCGGGTGCTCGACGAGGAAGCGCGCCTGCGCCGCATCGGCGCGGAGGTCCGACGAACGACCCGCCGCGTCAACGCCCTCACCGAGGTCGTGATCCCGGGGCTCCGGGCGCGAATCCGCGCTATCCGGCTCGCCCTCGAGGAACGAGAGCGGGAGGACGTCTACAGGCAGAAGCGTTTCAAGTCGCGGAAGCGAGGATAGGGGGCTCGCTACATGCCCCAAAATCAATCATTTCCAGAGGAGTCCATGACCACGAACCTGGTTGTCACCCTCAGGAACGGCCAAAGCATCCAGGGGACGCTCGCGCAGCCCTTCGACGGCACCGAGATCGAGATCGACGTCGTCGACCGCAACCGGAAGAAGACGCTCCTGCCGATGAGCGAGGTCGCCCACATCCTCTTCGAAGGGCTTCCCGCCTGGGCCGACGGCCGCAAACCGAACGGGGTCGAGGAGGTCCAGACAACCGCCGGCGACAACTTCCGCGTGGAAGTCTACGAGAAGGGCCGCCACGCGAAGGGCTTCTTCGGCACGCTCGTGGGCGAACCGCCCTCAAACGGCTTCAAGATGATCTTCTTCGTCAAGACCGCCGTCCGCTTCCGGCACCAGGAAAAGAGTCTGGGCGACATCCTGCTCGAGAAGGGACTCCTTTCCGCCGACAAGATCGACCAGGCGCTCGACGCCCAGAAAGCGCTCCGGGACCGGCGGATCGGGGACCTGATCTCCGAATCGGCCAAGGTGCCGAAGGAGACGATCGAGAAGACGCTGCGCACCGCCCGCAAGACGGACCGGCGAAACGTCCGGGTCGGCGAGGTGCTGATCGCCGCCGGGCTCGTAACGCGCGAGCAGATCGAGAAGGCCTTCGACAAGCAGGTTTCCGGAAAGCGGGTCCGTGTCGGCGAGCTTCTGGTCAGGCAGGGGCTGGTCACCGAGGAGCAGCTGCTCAACGCGTTGGCCGCCAAGTTCCAGATGCGGTTCGTCGACCTCACCGGACGCGTCCCCACTGATGAGGCGCTCGCCGCCCTGTCCGAGGGGCTGGTCGACCGGCTGCACGTCCTTCCCCTCGAAATCGAGGAAGACCGCCTCGTCGTCGCCACCTCGGCACCAGCCGACCACACCATCGGGGACGCCCTGCGCCTTCGGACGAAGCACGAGATCGAGCTGGTCGTTGCTCCGGCCGCCAAGATCGCCGAGGCGATCGAGCGCCACTACCGGAAGAAACCGGATCCTCCCCCCGCCCCCCTCGAGTTCGCGGGGGTGGCGCAGGAGCCGATGGTCGAGGAGGAGGTCGAGGATGACCGCGAGAGCCTCTACGTCGAGCCCGACTCCGAGGTCATCTCCCTCGTCAACAAGATCCTGATCGACGCCACCAACCGGGGCGCATCCGACATCCACTTCGAGCCGGGCGGCCCCCGTCAGCCGGTCGTGATCCGTTACCGGATCGACGGGGAGTGCCTCGTCGCCCACCGGATCGCGCCCGCCTACCGGTACGCCGTCATCTCACGCCTCAAGATCCTCGCCGCGCTCGACATCGCCGAGCGGCGCAAGCCCCAGAGCGGCAAGTTCATGCTCCGGCTCGAAAAACAGCGGGTCGAATACCGGGTGGAGATCACCCCCACCATCGGGAAACTGGAGGACGCCGTGCTCCGGGTGCTCTCCGCCACGAAACTGATGCCGCTTGAGGCGATGGAGCTGCTCCCGTCGACGCTTGCGCGCATCCACGAGATCGCCGCGAAGCCCTACGGGGTCATCCTCTGCGTCGGCCCGACCGGCTCCGGGAAGACAACCACCCTGCATTCGATCCTTGGTTCCATCAACCAGCCGGAGCGGAAGATCTGGACGGCCGAGGACCCTGTCGAGATCACGCAGCCGGGCCTGCGCCAGGTGCAGGTCAACGCCCGGATCGGGTTCACCTTCGCCGAGGCGATGCGCTCCTTCCTGCGCGGCGATCCGGATGTCGTCATGATCGGGGAGATGCGCGACGCGGAGACCGCGCGGATCACGATCGAGGCGTCGCTCACCGGACACCTCGTGCTCAGCACCCTCCACACCAACAACGCCCCGGAGACCGCGGTGCGCCTGATCGAAATGGGAATGGACCCCTTCAACTTCGCGGACGCCTTGCTGGGAATCATCGCCCAGCGGCTTTGCCGGAGGCTTTGCGTCGACTGCCGCGAGAAGGTCGCGCTGCCCCGGCAGTCCTACGACCGGATGCGGGACGAGTTCCTGCTGGAAGCGCCGGCCGAGTGTAAGTTCCCGAGCTTCGAGTCGGTCGCGGTCATGGGGCCGGTGGGATGCCAGCACTGCAACGGGACCGGCTACAGGGGGCGGATCGCGCTCCACGAACTGCTGGTCGGGACGCCGGCCGTCAAGGACGCCATCCGGAAGAAGGCCGACGTCGCCGTCCTGAAGCGGCTCGCACTCGACGAGGGGATGCTGACGCTCAAGATGGACGGAATGCTCAAGGTGCTCCGGGGGCTGACGGACATGAAACAGGTGCTCAAGGTCTGCATGTAGCGGTATCCGGCTCTATCGGCGCCCGCGACGCAACCCGGCCGCCGGCCATCTAAGGAAAAGCCGATCGATGTGCGGAATCGAAAGGGGGTGGATCGCGTGCTGAACCTGAATTCGGTCATGATCTTCTCCGAGAATCCGGCGGCGCTCTCCGAGTTTTACAAGAAGATCTTCGCCAAGAACCCCGACATGGAGGAAGGGGGCTTTTACGGCTACCAGGTCGGCGCCGCATTTATGGGCGTCGGGCCGCACGACCGGGTCAAGGGATCGAACCCGGCTCCGGAGCGGATCCTGCTCAATTTCCAGACGGCTGAAGTGAAAGCCGAGTTCGAGCGGATCAAGGGGATGGGAGCCCGGGTCGTCGCCGAACCCTACCAGATGGGAGAGGGCAAGGATTTCTGGATCGCGACCTTCGCGGATCCGGACGGAAACTATTTCCAGTTGATGTCGCCATGGAAGGATGGGAAATAAGGCCTCCCGTCCGAAGCGCTTCGGATCAAGCGACAAGGCCCCGCTCCGGCGTACCGGAGCGGGGCCCGACTTTCGGGGAGAAGCGTTAGTTGATCTGGGTGGTCAGGAAGAGGGGCAGCGTCATGTGGCCGATCTGGTCCTGCAACTCCTCGATCCCGTCGATATGCGCGTCCTCGTCGTGCAGGATGTTCTCGAGGATCTCCCGCGTCGCGTAGTCGCCGACCTCGCCCGCGAGCTTGATGCCGTCGTTATACCCCTTGATCGCGACCATCTCGGATGCGTGGTCGTTCGTGAGCTGCTTTGCTGCGTCCGCGCCGATGTGCATCTTGCCCAGGTTGCTGACGATCGGGAGCCCCTCCAGGAAGAGGATCCGGCCGATGAGCTTCTCGGCGTGCTTCATCTCGTCGATGGCGCGCTTCTCGAAATGCTTGTGCAGCTTCTCGTATCCCCAGTTGGCGGACATCTCCGAATGGACCATGTACTGGCTGATGGCGGTCAGCTCCTCCGCCAGCAGCGCGTTCAACTTCTCGATGAGCTTTGCGTTTCCCTTCATCGTTCGCCTCCTCCGGACCGTGGAATGCAATTCACTACATCATTTATTGCACGCCATAACGCCGGTCGCAAGCCCCCGGATGCGCTACCGGTTGGAGGCATGAAAGTAGCGCGGCGTCAGTCGAGCGCCTCGCGGACCTTGGTGACCAGGTCCCTGCGCGTGAACGGCTTCTGGATGAAGTTGACCCCTTCGTCCAGAACCCCGCGGTCGGTGATCACGCTTGCGGTGTATCCCGACATGTAGAGCGTCTTGAGGCCGGGCTGGTCCCCGGCCAGGATGTCTCGCAGCTTCCGCCCGTCCATCTCCGGCATTATGACATCCGTCACCAAAAGGTCGATCGATCCCCCGTTCGCTTTGAACAGCCGGATCGCCCCGGACGGGCTGTTCGCGGCCAGCACCCGGTACCCGAAGGATTCGAGCATCTGTGTCACGAGGTTCAGGTTGCTCTCTTCGTCCTCGACGACCAGGATCGTTTCCGCCCCCCCGTGCAGTTCCGGTTGCGGTGTGCTTTCGTCGGGCACTCCATCCCGCCCGGCTTCCGCCCTCGGGAGATAGATCGTGAACGTCGTCCCGCGGCCGGGCTCGCTGTAGACGTTGATGTACCCCCCGTTCTGCTTGACGATTCCGAAAACCGTCGCCAGCCCGAGGCCCGTGCCCTTCCCCTGTTCCTTCGTGGTGAAGAACGGATCGAAGATGTGGTCGATCTTGTCATGCGGGATTCCGCAGCCGTCGTCGCTCACCGACAGGACGACGTATGCCCCGGGCAAGGAGCCGGGATGGCCGCTGCAGTACTGCTGGTCGATCGTGGCGTTGGAGGTCTCGATGGCGATCTCTCCGATCCCGGAGATCGCATCCCGCGCGTTGGTGGCCAGGTTGGCCATCAACTGGTCCACCTGCGACGGATCGATCTTCACTTTCCAGAGATTCCGCCCCGGTTTCCAGGACAGCTTGATGTCCTCCCCGATGAGGCTGCGGATCATTCGGAGCACCGACTCCAGGCTTTCGTTGAGATCCAGCACCTTGGGCGCGACCGTCTGCTTCCGGGCGAACGCCAGCAGCTGGCGCGTCACGTCGGCGGATCGTTGTGCGGCCTTGTTGATCTCTTCCAGGTTGTGACGGAACGGCGCATTCGGGTCGACCTGGGCCAGGACCAGCTCGGTATGCCCGAGGATGACGCCCAGCATGTTGTTGAAATCGTGGGCCACGCCGCCGGCAAGGGTCCCGATCGCCTCGATCTTCTGCGACTGCACCAGCCGCTCCTGGAGTGCCTGCATCGCTTCCCTGCCTTGCGCCACGAGCCGCAGGGCGCGGACCAGGTAATAGCCGAACAGGGAGACGAAAAGCGAGAACAGAAAGGTCGCGAAGGCGTTCGCCAGCGTCCGGATCTTCCACCCCGCAAGCGCCCGTGACTTGATGACCGAGGCGGTCACGATGAGCGGATATTCCGGCATGACGCGATAGCTCGCCATCCGCGCTATCCGGCCCGGAGCGGTCACGACCTCGTAGAACCCGGCCGGCTTTCCGGCAGCGGCCTTGAACACGGGGCTGAACCCGCCGATATCGTCCCCCACCCAACGCTCGTTGAAACTCATCCTGACCCGCACGACATGGTCATCCTTGCCGACGAGCATCCCGGTCCGGCCTTGCCCGACTCCCAGGTTGCCGTAGACCTTGCCGAAGGAGAACGGGTCAAGCCCGATCGAGACGATTCCGGCAAAAGAACCGTCCGCCCGGTTGATCCTCCGGCTCAGGAAGATCACCCAGTCGCCCGTGGCCCTGCTCTTGATGGGCTTGGCGATGTAAAAGCCTGCGTCGCTCCGGCGGAGCTGGGCCTGGAAATGTTCGCGGGGGAAGATGTTCAACGGGGTCTTGTAGGGGAATGCGCTGAAGAGAAGGTTGCCCGCGGCATCGGAGACTCCGACCTGGATCGCCTGGAGATCTTCTTTCGTCCGCCGCCCGAAGTCTTTCATGCTCTCGGAGACCGAACCGGTCTTCTCGAATTCGTCCTTCATGAACAGAAGAGCGGTGTCGGCTTCCTTGAGGACGCGTCGGGCATGTTCCTCGAAGGCGAGGGCGGCAAAGGCGTTTTCGCTTTGGATGCGGTCGATTTCCCGTCGGTAGTCCAGCAGGGAGATGCCGACCAGCCCCGCCCACCCGCCGAGGATAAGCAGAAGGCTGAAAACAGCCGTCAAACGCGTGGCGGATCTGCGTTCCCGAGAAGTGCCCGATGAATCTATATCCATGCGTCTTCTCCAGCCGGAGGGATCTTGGAACGTGCCGCCCCCCCGAGCCCTTCGCCAAGATTACACATTACGCGATGAAACGAAAAGGCCCGCTCAGGAATATCCTGGCGGGCCCCTGCGTGACGAATCCGGATCTCGTCCTGCCACTCTCGTGCGCCCAGGGGGCGCGCGGCATTCCCCCTTGGCGCGGAAAACCGGTCGGCGTCAGTCCCGGTCCCTTTCGCCGTATTCGCGATTCCCCTTGCCGTCTTTCTCCGATCGATGATTCTGCTTCTTGTCCTTCCGCTGGTTCTTGTCGTTGTCCTTCGATTTCCCGCGGTCCCGGCCCTGCGCCTTGTCAATGCTAAAGGCGGCGACTCCGAACAGCTCGACGTTCCCCGCCTTGTCCACGGACCGGTAATCGATCGCAGTCGCACCCTCGGCAGTGATCTTGAACGGCACGAAGTATCGGCTCCAATTTCCCCCGGCGTCGAGGCTGTACTCGGTGAAGTCGACCCCGGTCCCGTCATCGACGGCCGAAAGGGAGACAGTCACGCCGCCCGAATAGGAATCGATCCCGCAACTTTTCTTCCCGGCCAGGCTCACCCGGGTGACCGGAGGGACGGTGTCGGTGAACACCCGGACGCGATCGATCCAGCCCTTTCCGCCCCCGCTCGTGAAGGAGACGTATCCCACCGGGGAGCCGTCGGAAAGCAGCGCCGGGTCGGGCGAGCCGGTCAGGTCGGCCCAGGGGGACCCATCACGCCAGAGGCGCTTGGCGCCCGTGCTCCGGTCCACCTCGACCAACACCCGGTACCAGCGATTCGGAGCAAGGGCGTTGTCGATGACCATCCGCCCGTCATGGACCTGCTCGATGCCTGCGACGACCAGGTTGGCCACCTTCCCGTTCCAGTTGCCGCTGGTGTCGGCGAAGAGCCGCGCGCCGATGTCGTAACGGTTTTCCGGGCATACCTGGTTCCCGGTGGCCAGGATGTCGCCGCTGGGCATCATGTCGAATTGGATGTAGATCTTCGTCTTCGCATCCGCCGGATAGGCGAATTCCCGGAGGGAGTCGCTTGCCCAGCAACCGGCGTGGTCGCCGTAGGCCTGCATGACCACTCCGCGACCCGGATCAACCGACCCGGCCTGATCGGTCCAGATGTTGTTCACGGGATCGTTCACGGCGTTCCAAAAAGGGAGCCAGCCGGTCGTTTTCGCGCTGATCGACTCGCCGGCCCGATAACCGTCGAAATTGTCGACGAGCAGATCCGTCGCCCCCGCCGGGGCGAGGACGGGCGGAAACACTAGAACCGCGGCCAACGCAAAAAAGACAAGTGCCTTCTTCATCAAGATTCCTCCTGCCGGGAATTGAACTGCCAGATGCTCCCGTCTTGGTCCGCGGCTATTACTCCTGAATACTGGATCGGTTGCTGACTTCGGGAAAGTCATCGCGGGTTACTACGGGGGGCACTGCGAAATGTTGCCAAAAGATGCATATGGTGAACAAGGACGATTACTGTTTGGGAATCCTCCGGTCCTGCTTATCCGCAGTTGCCGTCCATGGTTTCCGGCGTAACCGACCGGCCGTCGCCGCACGTTCCATAACCAATCGATATCGTTCTTTTCCATCATGCTCGAAAGTCCTACCGCGCCGCCCACGGTCGCGTTATGATGGCAACCACGCGCCCTTGGCTCAACGGATAGAGCATCAGACTTCGGATCTGAGGGTTGGGGGTTCGAATCCCTCAGGGCGCACCATCCTGGTATGAAACTGGGCACTCCCTCTTGCGAGGCCGTGCCCAGTTCTTTCTTCACGATGGCGTGTGCGATCCCCGCATAACTGCCGCGCATCCGGACTTCCTTCCCTGTAATCCGGATTTCCTTCACCAACAATCGCAGATAATCCTTGCCGAACTGGCATTCCGGATCGCTCAGCCGTTTCCGCATCGCCTCGGTAAACGCATGGATGTTCTTCGGAGAAAGCATCTCGTTCGGCATCTCCGCTTCCCGCCTGATCCCGGCCATCTCGGTCAGAATCTCCTGACGCCGCGTCGAGAGTTTGTGCGCCTTCTCTGTGAGCGAGGAATCCATCGGCAGGAAGCCCGATGCAACGGCTTCATGAAGCCGATCCGTGCCCTGCCGCACCTTTTCCAACTCCACGCCTAATTGTTTCAAGTACGCCTGTTTGGTTGCGTCGGTGGCGGATCGACGCCCTTTCAACTCGCGCAGCATCTGTGTCACGCGGACGTCTGTTAAAACCCGTTGTTTAAGGGTGGCGAGTACCGCTTCGTCGACTTTGTGATCCGTTGAAGTATCCCTGCCGCGCGTTTTCCTGCATCCCGCGAAGCGTATGCTTTCCGTTTTCCTTGCTCTGGTACTCATCGAACATCGAGAACATCTTTCGGGCCATCTCGCCGGCGGGATCATCGCTCGTCTGCTGCGTGATGGAGATGACCTTGACCCCGCTCTTGCGAAGCCTGCGCTCGTAAAACATGAACTCGAATGAATCACGGAAAAAACGCGAGAGGGAATGAACCACGATGGCATCGAATGGCGAAGGCGAAAGAGTTGCCTCCGAGATCATCTGTTGAAAGACAGGACGCCGGTCGTCCGTGGCCGACGCCCCCGGTTCTATGTATTCGACCGCGACGTAGTGCCCTTCTCAGTCCGACTCCGAAGCGTTGTGTGCTCCTCGGCAAGATACCGGAGAAGATCGCCGTGACTTTGCCGCAGGGAATCAAAGGCCGCGATACCGAATTGCTTCAAGATTGGTTTGCGCACTTGCCACTCGATGCGCCAGACGTCCTGGTCCTGCTTCCACAGTTCGAAGAACCAGACCTTGTCGCTTTGCTCGGCTATCTCGGCGACCTTGTCGTAAATGCGCAGCACGATATCGCCGCGCCCGAGCGTGAAGGTTTGCACCTTGCCGTTTTCCCGATGCTGGCTGTCTTTGGTTGACCGACTGACGAACGAGTCCTCATTGAAGTCGATTTCAGGAAGGTGATAGTCGAAGCAGTAATCCACGCGGGAAAGAGTTTCCGGACGAATCGCTTTGAAGCCCAGGTTGGCCGCCCAAGCGAGGAACTTGCCATGAAGCGCGTATGCCGTTTCCTTCCAGAGCGCCTGACTCTTGAACGTCACAAAGAACGAAGGCGAATTGAATTCCCCGCACTCGATCTTGAAATCTTCATTGGTGAGAAGAAAGGGATACCCTGAACTTGTCCCATGCGAAGCGAGAAGAAATGGCGTATCCCCGAGGGTGATCATTTCGGGGTCTTTGGATTTTCGGTTGCGTAGAGTTTCCCGAAGCGTCCGCAACTCCGTGAAGTCGATCCCGCACGACCGACCCAATGAACTCAGGTAGTACGCGCATTGAAGCGTATCGATGCCGTGGAGCAGCAGACCTTTGGAATTGGGTAACGTCACCGCCTGGTCCTCAGTCGCCTTCCTTTTCCTGCTCAAGTTCCGCGAGATGACTCGCCACTAAACTTTCGTACCTTGCGTGCGGCCCGCATGGCTCGAATTCAGGGTCTTTCTCCTCCTCATACGGATACGGTTCACGTGAAAGCCCTTGAGCGAATTGAGCTAGCGCCGAGGCCAACAGGTCCCCGATGATTTGTGTCTTCGTTTTTGTGGGAAACATTTCGCTGATAGCGTTGATCTTGGCCGCGACGTGGAGAGGCAACCGGATGGAAATTTGTTTCGGGGTTAATCTGGAATTGTCTGGGGCACTCCACAGTTTGCTGAGGTCTTTGGGGTCCATTCGGTTACCTTTCGCATGAATGTCTTACAACATTCACTAGACTCTCACGGACTTATTTCGCAGTCAATTATTTTTTTGACATGATTCTGCATATGGAGTATGCCGTTGGGGGTGAGCAAGGTTTCGAGATGGGGTTTGCAGTTTGCGCCCCCCGTGTTACCGAAACGGGGGGTTCTATCAGCCAATTTGTGTCGTAGGACACAACGGTTACAGTTCTAATATTTAATTATGTATTGGGAGGATATGTGGACAATAATTTCTTGGATGAAGAAAGGCTTAAATTATGGGGGAGAATAGAATCGCTGGAATTAGAGTTAAAACAAAAAACCCCAGAGCTAGAGTCTGAACTGAAAAAATCTGTGGATGCCGCAAAGAATATATTGAATAGCCTTTCGTCTAGTTTGTCAGATGTTTCAGGCAAACAAGATGAGATAAATACAATATTCGACGAATCTGTTGCTGCCGCGGCCAATATCAAAGAGCTACAGGATAAGGTGGTTTCAGATGCCACTAATGCGACCGCGTCGATTGAGGAAGTTTCGCAGACTGTCGAAAAATTAAAATTGTGGCACGACAGTGCGTTGGATTATTTCGAGGAGATTCAGGGAGTATATTCTGACAATGCCAATGTTCTGGCAAAATTGAAAGAGTTTGATGCCCAATGCGAAAAGGCGAAGGCCCTTTCGAGCAACATAGAGTCATTGCATAAGAATGTAGAGGCAGCAGATGGGGAAATCGATGAAGTCTACTATAAAATATTTGGCTACGATGAGACTGACGACAAAACGAAGGAATCGAAACATATCGCTGGTCTTAAAGATGAACTGGATGATACATATAAAAAATTAAAAGCAGGATTTTCATCGCATATAACCATTACCTCTTCAGCGCTAGAAGAACTGTCTTTGAGAATGTCAAATTTCGAAAAAACCAAATCAGATGATGTACAAGTTTTGCTTAACAAATTCGTCAACGAATTTGAATTGGTTAGGGGTAAAATAGAAGCGTTGCTCCCAAAGGCATTAACCGCCGGATTGAGCCATGCATATTCTGATAAAAAAGAACAGGAAGTGAGGGAAGGGGCAAAGCATGAAATTGTATTTAGGTGGGCAATTCTAGGTATGAGTGTTGTCTCATTAATTCCAGTTACTGTGAGTATAGTATCGCTGTTACAGGAAGTGCCATTGGCAGAAGTGATATTGCGACTTCCTCGATTAGTACTGGCAATTGTTCCGTTATATATACCGGTTACATGGATAGCCTATTCATCAAATAGAAGGATAAATCTATCCAAACGCTTGGCTGAAGAGTATTCACATAAAGAGGCAATAAGTAAAACATACGAGGGACTATCTACTCAAATTGAAGGGCTGCCGGATGGTTCAGGGACCATTGATCTGAGGGAGAAATTGCTATATGCAATATTGGAAGTTAGCTCAGAAAATCCTGGCAAGTTGATATCAGATTACAATAAAGCTGACCATCCTATTATGGATGCTTTGGATAAAAGCATTAAACTAACAAATTCGGTCGAAAAACTATCAAGGATACCAGGCCTTGCAAAGTTGGCTTCCTCCTTGTCTGAGAAAGCGAACAAAATAATGCGAGAGGAAAACAGGAAGGCGGAAAAAAGTCTTGAAGCGAATGAGGAAGACGCATAGGCAGCCCGATAGGGATAAATATGCGGTTAAGATTTCCGCTTATTTATTCCCGCTGACCCAGAACCGCATGCTATAGAGCAACTATCACCTCCCAGTAGTGCCCTTCTTCGGCCGGTAAGGCGCACCACTTCGCGACAAGGACGGGCGATCCGGGGGTTTCCGGGTCGCCCGTTTTTATTTTCGCGGCATCGCGCCTCCCCTGATGCGCTATAATGCATTTGTATACATCTACCAGTTTCCATCGCACGCGCCCGCGCCGCCACGCAACGGGAGGGTCGGTGATGATCCTTCAACGGTTTCTGTCCTGCAGTGCCGTACTGATCGCCGCTCTGATCGCAGATGGTTGCAGTTCCCGGAATTTCATCGTGTACAAGGACGGAACCGCTTTTTACGTGACCAGCGACTGTGCGCGGCGGAAACAGGTCCTTTGCGATTCGGGGGACATCGGTCGCGTCCTGGGCGATTCGGGCCTGCCGGCCCCTCTACGGAATGCGCTTGGGGATCGCATGTGCGCCTCCGGCAATGAAAAGAAAGCGTTGTTGTCCGTCCTGGAGGGCATGACGGACGAGCAACATGCCGCCCTGAAGGATGCCTTCCGCAAGAACGGATACGAGATCAACAAGGTCGCGGACAGCTGAAGCGGCAACTGACGGCGCCCGTGGGGCGCCGACCCGCGGCTTCCACTCCCCCGCATTGCCCGGCTGTCGATCCGAGCCCCGCCTCAGAACCAGCGCACTCCCGCGCCCAGGGAGCCCGATTTCCCGATCGGGATGTCTCCGGAAGCGATAACCTCCGGCCCCGCCGCGCGCGCGCCGAAACCCAGATCCTTAGGGAAGTCGTCGACCCGGATCACCGCGTCTCGCAGCCGCGCCGCATGCGCCAGCAACTCCCCTTCCGACGCCGTGATCACCTTCGCGGCCACGGCGGCCTGCGTCAGCGCCTCGCCCTCCCCACGGATCGTGCCGGCCTTGCGGGCACCATGCAGCCGGGCCTCGATCGGCTCCGCCTCGATCGTCGCATCCAGCGCCGCCTCGAGCAGGCCGAGCGGCTCGTCCTCCCCCTTCGGCAGGAACATCCCGGCGGTCAGCCGGTCGCGCGCCGCCGAGGGTGCGATCAGCCGCTTCGACACCTCGTGCCCCAGCGCATCGGACGGCGGGGCGAAGTGGCGCCCCAGCGGGAAGATCACGAAATGCAGCAGCGTTCCGAACAAACGGCCCGGGTAGTTCGCACACACGAGGTGCAGCGCGTCCGCCGCGCGGAACAGCGCGTCCTGCACCGCCCAGTCGACGAGCGGGAGATCGTCTTTCTGCCGCCCCTCGTCCTCATATCGCTTGAGCGTGGCGGAGGCGAGATACAGCATCGAGAGCGCATCGCCCAGACGCGCGGAGATCCGCTCCCGGCGCTTGAGCGCACCGCCCAGCAGCAGCATCGAGACGTCGGCGAGCCAGGCGAAGGCGGCCGACAGGCGCGTGAGGTCGCGATAATACCGGGCCGTCTCCGTCGCCGCCCCCGCGGGTGTCGAAACGAGGCGCGACCCGGTCAGCGCCATCCCGAAGGCGCGCAGCTTGTTGACCGCCACGTGACGGATATGTCCGAAGAGCGCGGCGTCGAACGCCGCGACGTCGCCGCCGGATGCGGCCTGCATCTCCTTGAGCACGTACGGATGGCAGCGGATGGCGCCCTGCCCGAAGATAATGAGGTTCCGCGTCAGGATGTTCGCCCCCTCGACCGTGATCCCGATCGGGAGGTGCTGGTACGCCGTGCCCAGCAGGTTGTTCGGCCCCTGGCTGATCGCCTTCCCGCCCTGGATGTCCATGGCGTCGGTCACCACGGCGCGCTCGCGCTCGGTGAGGTGGTATTTGCAGATGGCGGAGACGAGCGACGGCTTCTCGCCGAGGGCAATGGCGCCGGTCGTCATGACCCGCGCCGCGTCCATCAGATAGAGGTTGCCGCCCATCCGCGCCAGCGGCTCCTCGATCCCCTCGAAGCGGCCGATCGGCGCCTTGAACTGGCGGCGAACCCGCGCGTAGGCGCCCGTCGCGCGCACGACGAGCTTGCCCATGCCGCAGGCGGTGGACGGCAGCGAGACCGCGCGCCCCGTGGCGAGGCACTCCATGAGCATCCGCCACCCGTGGCCCGCCATGGCGGGCCCGCCGATGATCTGCGTGAGCGGCAGGAACACGTCGCGCCCTCGGGTGGGGCCGTTCTGGAACGCCGCGCCGAGCGGCATGTGGCGGCGTCCGATCTCGACGCCGGGGGCGTCGGCCGGGACCAGCGCGCAGGTGATGCCGAGATCCTCCTTTTCCCCGAGCAGGTGATCCGGGTCGGACAGCCGGAAGGCAAGCCCGATCAGCGTAGCCACCGGACCGAGCGTGATATACCGCTTGTTCCAGGAAAGCCGCATCCCGAGCGTCTCGCGCCCCTCCCATGTTCCCAGGCAGACGACGCCCGAATCGGGGATCGAAGCGGCGTCCGAGCCGGCGGTGGGCCCCGTCAGCGCGAAGCACGGGATCTCGAGCCCCTGCGCGAGCCGCGGCAGGTAGTATTCCTTCTGGGCGTCGGTCCCGTAGTGGACCAGCAGCTCCGCTGGCCCGAGCGAGTTCGGCACCATGACCGTCACCGCGGCATCCCCGCACCGGGACGCCAGCTTCGTGATGACCTGCGCGTGCGCAAACGCCGAAAAACCCTTCCCACCATACTGCTTCGGGATGATCATCCCGAAGAAACCCTTCTCCTTGATGAACTGCCAGACGCGCGGAGGCAGGTCGTGGTACTTTTGCCCGATCTCCCAGTCGCTGGACATCGCGCAAAGCGCCTCGGTCTCGTCCTCGAGAAACGCCTGCTCCTCGGGCGTCAGCCGGGGCGGCGGCGTCTCGAGCAGCCGGCGCCAGTCGGGCTTCCCGGAGAACAGCTCCGCATCCCACCAGACGGTGCCCGCGTCGATCGCCTCCTTCTCGGTCTGCGACATCGGCGGAAGCCTGCGACGATAGAGCGCCATGAGCGCGGGGCCGAACAGGCGGCGGCGCCAGGGTGCGACGCCCAACACGACAGCGGCGAGCACGACGAGCAACAGCAGGATCCAACCGGTCATGGACATCTCCTCTCCCGCGATATGGGTTTTCCATCCGCATTCCTCTCCTTGGATGCCGGGCTTGCGGCCGGGCTTCCCGCCGGGATCATGTTATAGATGGAACAGTTCGAAGGAGGTGCGCGTGGTCCATCAAATCGACGACCTGCTCCAGGCCGCCAAGGCGCTCGAGGAAGAGATCGAGAAGGATTTCAGGAATCGGCGGGTGGAGTTTCTCCAGTCGATCGAGGCCAAACGGCTCCAGATCGCCGAGGAGATGCTGACGCAGGGCCGGCGGCTTCGGGCGGGTCTTCCCGGATACCTGATCAGCTCCCGGCCGCTCGTCGCCCTGACGGCGCCCTTGATCTATGCCGGCCTCGTGCCGATGGTGATGCTCGACCTGTTCACGATGATCTACCAGGCGGTCTGCTTCCCGATCTACGGGATCCCCAAGGTGCGGCGGCGGGATTACTGGGTTTTCGACCGGGAGGAATTGCCCTACCTGAACGTGCTCGAGAAGCTGCACTGCGGCTACTGTTCCTATGCGAACGGGCTGTCGGCTTTTTTCCGGGAGGTCACGGGGCGCACGGAGCAGTACTGGTGCCCGATCAAGCACGCGCGCCGGATCCGCGATGCGCACGGCCGCTATCCCCGCTTCTTCGAATACGGCGACGTCGAGGCCTACCGGAAGGGACTGGAGCGGATCCGGAAGGAATACGCCCGGGTGGAAAAGCAGTAGCCCGGAGGGGGCGCACCAAAAGAAAACGGCGCGGAGGAAATGATTCCCTCCGCGCCGGTCGGGTGGTTGGTTGATTGACGCCGGTTACTTCGCGGGGGTCTCGGGCATCGCAGCCGGTGCGGTCTGGGCCGCTGCCTTCTTGGCCGCCTTCTTGGCGTGCTTGCGGACGTGCTTCTTCGCGGGCTTGGCGGCCTTCTTGACGGCCGGAGCGGCCTGGTCGGCCGGGGCCGTGGCAGGAGCGGGCTCGGCGGCGATGGAAAGACCGGCGACGGACAGCGAGATCATGGCGGCGAGGAGCGAAGTGGTAAGCTTTTTCATGGGACACCTCCTGGGGTGTTGGGTTGTCTAACTTCTGTCCAATACCATTCCAAGAAGAGTGCCAAGGGCTTACATAACAACAACACACTGATTTTATTGGTTTTTAGTCCGATGGTTCGCCAACAGGCAATTCCCTAAAAGAGGAATCGGCTCCCGAATTGAGCAATCCGCGGGCGATCAGCCCGCCGCCGGCCCCTCGAACTTGTACCCGACGCCGTAGACCGAGTGGACCCACTCCCCCGCGACGCCCGCCTCCGCGATCTTGCGGCGCAGCTTCTTCACATGGCTGTCGATCGTGCGGTCGCTGACGATGCGCTGGTCCGGATAGATCCGGTCCATCAGCTGCCCGCGCGAATAGATGCGGCCCGGGCTCGCCGCCAGGATATGGAGCAGCTGGAACTCGACGGCGGTCAGGTCGAGCGCGTGGCCGTCGAGCGTCGCACGACACCGGTCGACGTCGAGCTGGAGCGGCTCGCCGCCCGGGGGAATCGACTGTCCGGCCGTGCGCCGAAGCACCGCCTTCACGCGCGCCACGACCTCGCGCGGGCTGTACGGCTTGCAGACGTAGTCGTCGGCCCCCAGCTCGAGCCCGAGCAGCCGGTCGATCTCCTCGATGCGCGCGGTCACCATGACGATCGGCACCGCGGAGAAGGCGCGGATCTCTTTCGTGATTTCCATGCCGTCCTTGCCGGGCAGCATCAGGTCGAGCAGCACGAGGTCCGGGGCGTGGTCCCGGACCCACGGGACGACGTCCCGGCCGTCGGCGAGCGTGTGCGCCTCGTACCCCGCCTGCGCCAGGTAGTCTCGAAGCAAATCGGCCAGCCGCATCTCGTCTTCGACGACCAGGATCTTTCGGCCTGTGTCCACCCTATCCCTCCGCCGGCAATTCGACCGTCACGGACAGCCCGCCCAACACCGATGGACCCGCGGTGATCCGGCCGCCGTGCGCCAGGACGATGTTGCGGCAGATCGACAGCCCGAGTCCCGCCCCCCCCGTCTCGCGGCTCCGGGAACCCTCCACCCGGTAGAGGCGATCGAACAGCCTGGGGATGGCGTCGGCCGGCACGCCCGGCGCCGAATCGCCGAAGACGATGACGGCCATCCCGTCCTTTTGCGCGAGAGCCACCTTCAGACTCCCCCCCGCGTTGGTGTATTTCAGGGAATTCTCGAGCAGGTTCGAGAAGAGCTGGTGCAGCCGCTCGGGATCGACGAACGCAGGACAGGCCGCGCCGACCCGGAAATCGGCTACGAGCGCGATTCCCTTTTCCTCGAAATCGGCCCGGAACGATTCAATCGCCGCGGCAAGCAATCCGGACAGATCGGTTTCCCGCTTGCGATACGTCAACGCCCCGATGTCGGACAGCGACAGCTCGTAGAGGTCGTCCACCAGCCGGCCAAGACGCATCACCTCGCCGTGGAGCATGGCGACGGCCTGCGTCGTGAGGGGACGCACGCCGTCCTGCAGCGCTTCGATCTCGCCGCGCAGCACCGACAGCGGCGTTCGCAGCTCGTGCGAGATGTCGGCGACCCACTGTCGTCGCGCCGCCTCGTTGCTTTCGAGCGTCAGCGCCAGCGCGTTGAAGTCGCGCGCAAGCCTCCCCAGTTCGTCGGTGGCGGTTTCGGGAACGCGTGCGCGGTAATCGCCGGACGCGAGACGGTGCGTCCCCTCCGCCAGCGTATCGATCCGTCCGCCCATCTGGCGGGCCAGCGGGATCGAGAGCAACCCGGCGAGGCAGACGATGGCCAGCGCGATCAGGGCGGAGGCGTGCCGCTGCTCCTCGGCGAAACGGGTCTGGTGGGCATCGGAGAGGATCCGGGGCGGCAGGAGTCCGAGCTGCCCCACAACCGCCCCCCCCGCGGCCAGCGGTCTAAGCGCCATCTTTCCCGCGGAGGCGTCCGGCCCCGCGATCCGTTTCCCTGCGGCGTCGAGCAGCACCACGCGCCCGGCAAAGGGGGAGACTTTCGGCGGGCTGGGCCGCGGCGGATCGCCGGTGCGCTGAGGCTCCCGCTCCTCGTGGCGGTCGGGATCGAACTCGGAGATCAGCCCGGGCCACGCGGCCGGGTCGTCCGCGACGAAGCGCCACGAGCCGCCCGACGCATATCCGGTTTCCAGCTTCTGCGCGAGCGCCGAGAGGCGAGCCAGCTCGAGGCGGTTGATGAAATTCAGAAAGCCCCGGTCGAAGCTCCAGCGCATCACGAGGAACATGCAGGCCGCCACCGCGACTGCGGTGGAGAGAAGCGTCAGGAACAATTTGGTCCGGATGCGCAGCGTCATGATTCCGGAATAGCACAGGAGCATCGGGAAAAACCAGTCCAACGGCGTCCCGTCCGCGGATTTCCTCATTTCCTCCACATTTCGTCCACATTCGGTTGTCATCCTGATCTCGTCGATGCGGCAAGAACGATCCCGAAAGGAATCTCGAGATGGACGAAATCGAAAAGACGGATAAAGACGACATCCGGGAAACGCTGGGGGCCGGAAACGGTAAAGCCGGAAAACGGCGCTGGCGCAGCGGGCTTTCCTGGCTGCTCGTGCTTGCGCTGGTGATCGCGGCCGCCCTGCTCTCCGGCGCGAAGAAGACCGAGACGATCCGCTACACGACGGCCGACGCCGAAAAGGGGCCGCTCACCGTCACCGTCTCCGCGACCGGCAACCTGAAACCCGTCAATTCGATCGATATCGGCACCGAGGTGTCCGGAACCGTCAAGGCGGTCGAGGCGGACTACAACGATCGGATCAGGGCGGGGCAGGTGCTGGTGCGGCTGGACACCGAGAAACTCGATGCGGAGATTCTAAAGTCGCGCGCGGCGCTCGCATCGGCGCAGGCGAAGCTGCTCCAGACGCAGACGACCACCTCCGAAAGCGACAAGTCGCTCAAGCGGCTCCAGCATGCCGCAGGGCTGAGCGGCGGGAAGGCGGTCTCGAAACAGGACCTCGATGCGGCGGAAGCGACGCATGCGCGGGCGCTTGCCGACGAGGCGGCCGCCCGGGCGCAGGTCGCGGAAGCGGAGGCCAATCTGTCGGCGGACCGGACGAATCTGTCGAAGGCCACCATCCGGGCCCCGATCAGCGGGATCATCCTGACGCGGTCGATCGAGCCGGGGCAGACCGTGGCGGCGTCGCTGTCCTCCCCCGTCCTGCTGACGATGGCCGAAAAGCTGTCGCAGATGGAGCTGCACGTCTCGGTCGACGAGGCCGATGTCGGCAAGATCAGGAAGGGGCAGAGCGCGAGATTCACAGTCGACGCCTGGCCCGACCGCACCTTCCCCGGGCGGATCACCGCGGTCCACCTCGCCTCCACGACCACCAACGGCGTGGTCACGTACGAGACCGTGATCGCCGTCTCGAACCCAGACCTCGCGCTGCGGCCGGGGATGACCGCGACCGCCGACATTACGGTCCAACAGGTCGGCAACGCGCTGCTCGTTCCCAACGCGGCGCTCCGCTTCACGCCGCCCGAGCCGGGAACGGCGGCGAAAAAAAGCGAGGGATTGCTGGGAAGCCTGATGCCCCATCCGCCCGCCTCCTCACCCAGGAAAACCGTCGAAGCGAATAACGTCGACCACAACCGGAAGGTCTGGCTGCTGAAGGACGGCGTCCCAACGCCCATCGCCGTCACGACCGGCCTCACCGACGGGAAGATGACCGAGATCCTCTCCGGCGAGGTGAAGCCGGGGATGGCGCTGATCGTCGACAGCGCGAGCGTCGCAAAATGAGCCTGATCGAATTGCGAGGGGTCGAAAAGGTTTACGGGCGGGGGCAGGCCGAAGTCGCTGCGCTCAGGAAGATCGATCTCCGCATCGACGCGGGCGAATTCGTCGCCGTCATGGGCCCGAGCGGTTCCGGCAAGTCGACCTGCATGAACATCCTCGGTTGCCTCGACGTGCCGACCGGCGGCGCCTACTTTTTCAAGGGCGTCGAGGTGAACCGGCTGGAACGAAACCAGCGCGCACTGCTGCGGCGCCACTACCTGGGATTCGTCTTCCAGGGCTTCAACCTTCTCAACCGCACCTCGGCGCTCGAGAACGTGGAGCTGCCGCTGCTCTATCGCGGCATCCCGGCAGGCGATCGGCGGACACGGGCGCGGAAGGCGCTGGCCGACGTGGGGCTGGAAGGCAGGGAACATCACACGCCGGGCGAGCTCTCCGGCGGGCAGCAGCAACGCGTCGCCATCGCGCGGGCGATCGTGACGGAGCCGGAGGTGCTGCTGGCGGACGAGCCGACGGGCAACCTCGACTCGGCCCGAAGCGTCGAGATCATGGAACTGCTTTGCAATCTGAACCGGACGATGGGAATCACCGTGCTGATGGTCACGCACGAGCCGGACATGGCGGCTTATTCGAAGCGGATCGTCCACTTCAAGGACGGGCGGGTCGAAATCGATACGCGCAACGGGAAAGAGGAGGCGGCCCGATGATCTGGAACGCACTGCTTCTGGCCATTCGGGAAGTGCGGCGGAACGTCCTGCGCTCCTTCCTGACCATTCTGGGCATCGTGATCGGCGTGGCCGCCGTCATCGTCATGGTGACGCTGGGCGGCGGCGCCACGGCCAAGGTGACGGAAGAGATCTCGAGCCTGGGCAGCAACATGCTGATGGTGATGCCCGGTCAGTTCCGGGGGCCGGGCGGCGCGACTGCCTCCGTGCAGCCGTTCAAGGAGGCCGACGCCGAAGCCGTTTCGCGTGAGATCTCTTCCGTCGCCGCCGCCGCGCCGGTCGCGACGACGAGTATGAACGCGGTCAGCGGAAACCGGAACCGGTCCACATCGGTCACCGGCAGCAACGGCAGCTTCCTGCGGGTCCGCAACTGGTCGCTCGACGCGGGACGCCCGTTCACCGACAGCGAGCTTCGGGCGGGCAAGGCCGTCTGCCTCGTGGGCAGCACGGTGCGCAAGGAGCTGTTCGGCGGGCAGGACCCGGTCGGGGCGACGATCCGGCTCCAGAAATTCTCGGTCCAGGTCGTCGGCACCCTGAAGTCGAAGGGGCAGGCCGCGATGGGTCAGGACCAGGACGACGTCATCGTGATCCCGCTTCATACGTTCCAGCGCCGGATCTCGGGCAAGCAGGACGTCCCGCTCATCCAGGTCTCGGCCCGGGACGGCGCCTCGACGACCAAGGCGAAGCAGGACCTCGAGACGCTGATGCGGGAACGGCGCCACCTGGCACCATCGGCCGAGAACGACTTCAGCGTGATGGACATGAAGGAGCTGGCGACCGCCATGTCCGGCACGACGAAGGTGCTGACCTCACTCCTGAGCGCCGTCGCGACCGTCAGCCTGCTGGTCGGCGGGATCGGCATCATGAACATCATGCTGGTGTCCGTGACCGAGCGGACGCGGGAGATCGGCATCCGGCTGGCGATCGGAGCGCTCGAGCGCGAAGTATTGCTCCAGTTCCTCGTCGAGGCGGTGACGCTGTCCTCGCTGGGCGGGGTGATCGGCATCGCGATCGCGCTCGCAAGTTGCTACGGGCTGGCCGGCGTGCTGCAGGTGCCGTTCCTCTTTAACCCGTCGATCGTGGTCGTCGCCCTGCTCTTTTCGGCGGCGGTCGGCGTGATCTTCGGCTACTTCCCGGCGCGGAAAGCCGCGCAGCTCGATCCCATCGAAGCGCTGAGGCACGAATAGATGAAAACGACCCGGGTCATCGCAACTCTGCTGCTGGGACTTTCGCTCGCCGGATGCGCGACCGTCGGCCCGAACTTCCGGAAGCCGGAAGTCGTCACGCCTGTGCAATGGCACGGGTCGCCGCCGGCCGGCGTTTCGCCGGAAGCGGCGGACCCGAAGGTTCTCGCCCGCTGGTGGAAGACGCTGGACGATCCGCTGCTCGACCGCCTGGTCGAACGCGGGCTCGATAATGCCCTGACGCTCAAGACGGCCCGGGCGCAGGTTCGGGAAGCACGCGCGAAACGACAAGGCAGCGTTGCGGGGCTCTCCCCCACGCTCGACGCATCCGCGTCTGCCACGCGGAACGCGACGCACGCCAAGGGAATCGGCTGGAACAGCACCGGCCTGTTCAGCGGTGGATTCGACGCCCGCTGGGAGATCGACCTGTTCGGCGGGACCCGGCGCGCCATCGAGGCGGCCGACGCCGACCTCGCGGCCGGCGGAGAGAACCTCAACGACGTCCGGGTAACGCTGCTCGCCGAGATCGCCTCGACGTACGTGCAGCTCCGCGTCGACCAGGCGCGCCTGACGTCCGCCGAAGACACGCTCAAGATGCAGGAGGAAACGCTGGGGCTCGTGCAGTCGCGCGTCGAGGCGGGGCTGACCGACGAGCTGGCGCTCGAGCAGGCGCGCACCAACCTGGAAAGCAGCCGGTCGCAGATCCCGTCGCTCCGGTCCGGGATCGAGACGGCGATGAACGCCCTCGCGGTGCTGACCGGGGAGAACCCGGGCACCCTCCATAAAACGCTCAGGGAGAGCGGCCCCGTTCCCGCCGTGCCGCTGACGGTGGCGCTCGGCGTTCCGGCCGACCTGCTGCGCCGGAGGCCCGATATCCGGAAAGCGGAAGCCGATCTGGCAGCCCAGACCGCGCGGGTCGGCGTGGCGACGGCCGACTTGTATCCCAAGTTCGCACTGAGCGGAGCGATATCCTTTTCGGGCGTTTCGCTGCTTTCCCCTGCGTTGGCCTCCGCCGGCGCGGGTCCCGGCGTCTCGTGGGCGCTGTTCGACGGGGGGGCGGTCCGGAGCAACATCGCGGCGCAGGACGCCCGGCTGGAGCAGGCGCTGATCGCCTGGCGCGCGACCGTGCTGGACGCCTTGAAGGAAGTGCAGGATGCGATGTCGGATTATTCGGAGGAAAAGGCGCGCCGCGACGCTCTCGGGCGGTCCGTCTCCGCTGCTGAAAAGGCGGCGCAGCTCGCCCAGGACAAGTACGCGGCGGGGATGACCGATTTCACGACGGTGCTGGATTCCGAGCGGTCGCTCCTCGCCCTTCGCGACCAGCGCGTGCAGAGCGAGGGGACGATCACAACCGATCTCGTCCGACTCTACAAGGCGCTGGGCGGCGGATGGGAGTGAGAACCCCTATTTCGTGGTTTCGGCGATGTGGGACGCCCCTGTCCGTGGCGCGATGGCGCCTCCGCAGGTGAAGCCCGATCCCGCGGTGCAGGCGAAGCAGTGGTCGCCGACCCGGATCGGCGTCCCCGGCGGGGGAAGCTCGGTCAACTCGGAGATGTGCGTCCGGCGCGCCCCGTGCGGCAATCCCGCCGCGAGATTGAAATCGCAGTCCCACAGCCGCCCTTCCCAGTCCACCGAAAGCTGCGTGCGGCACATGAGCCCCGGGATCGTCGCCGGGTTGAACCGTTCCGCCAGCAGCCGCAGGTAGGCCTCCGAGTTGCCGGAGGTTTCGAGCCAGCGCCGGTAGCGCCCCATGGGAACGTTCGCGAAGGTAAACAGCCGGTCGAACGTGATCCCGTGCTTCCCCGCCAGCTCCTGCCGAAAGCGCCTTTCCGTCTCGGCCTGTCCGGCAGGGAGATAAGCCCCGGGCGGGTTCGCGACCAGGTCGAGCTCGAGTCCGCTTCCCGCCCTCCCGTATCCCGCTTCGTTGAGCCGCCGGAGCATGGCGAGGCACTTGCCCCAGACGCCGTTGCCCCGCTGCGCCTCGGTCTGCCCCGCATTCGTCGCCGGGAGGGAAGCCGTAACGACGGCGCCCACCTTCCGGTAGAGGGCGAGGAGCCCGTCATCCGCAAGATCGTGCAGGCCGACCAGGTTGGTGCGGACGATCAGCCGCGGCGTCAAGGGCGCCAGCGCCGAGACGAGATACGCGATGTCCGGGACCATCTCGAGCGACCCGCCGGTCAAATCGATCACCCGGAAGGGAAACCGCCGCGCGGCCGCGATGACCGCATCCATCGTGTCCCGGTGCATCACTTCGGCCCGGCCGGGACCGGCCTCCAGATGGCAGTGGCGGCAGGACAGGTTGCAGAGGAAGCCGGTGTTGACCTGCAGCGCCGTGGTCTCGCCGCGCGCCAAGACCAGACTCTGCCCTTCGAGGGCGTTGCGGAATGCGGCTCCGGCCATCGCGCTACAGGGAAATCTTTTCGGCGATCTTGCGCATCTGGATCCCGTGCGCCAGCGAGGCGCCGCCGCGGATGGCATTGGTCACATGGACCGCTTCCGTCATCTCCGCGAGGTTGGAGCCCTTTTCCAGGCAGGCGCGTGTGTAGGCGTCAATGCAATAGGGGCATTGCACCGCGTGGGCCACCGCGAGGGCGATCAGCGCCTTTTCCCGTTCGGTCAATGCGCCTTCCGCGAACACGGCGCCGTAATAGTCGAAGAACTTTTTCGACAGCTCGGGGGCGTCCTTCCCGATCTCCGCGAATTTCGCCAGGTCGGCCGGATCGTAATAGGTCTCCATGTTTGATCCTCCCGCATCCATGTTAACCCGTTCGCCACCCGAACCATGCGGAGAACAGGCGCTTCACGAACGGGGTCAGCCGGTTTCGGGCGTAGGCGTCGGCCAGCTTCCGGACCGCCTCGGCCTGCGTGGGATACGGATGGATCGTCTTGCCGATGGCGGACAGCCCGAGCCCGTTCGTCATGGCCAGCGATATCTCGCCGATCATCTCGCCGGCGTGGGCGGCGACAAGCGTGGCGCCCAGGATCCGGTCGGTCCCCTTTATCAGGTGAATTCGGGCGAAGCCTTCGGCCTCTCCGTCTAGGACGGCGCGGTCCACCTCGGACAGCGGCACGGTCAGCGTGGTCACCTGCGATTCCTTTTCCTGCGCGTCGCGCGCGATCATCCCGACGTGGGCGATCTCGGGATCGGTGTAGGTGCACCAGGGGATCGTCAGGGCGGAGGCTTTCCGGCGGCCGAAAAAAAGGGCGTTCGCGATGAGGATCCGCGCCTGGGCATCGGCGGCGTGGGTGAACCTGTAACGGGAGCAGATGTCGCCGGCGGCGAAGATGCCGGGGTTCGTCGTTCGGAGCCGGTCGTCGACCTTCACGCCGACGCCGGGCTCGAAGTCGACGCCGGCGGCCTCGAGGCCAAGCCCTTCGACGTTGGGGAGGCGCCCGGTCCCGACCAGGATCGCGTCGACCCGCACTTCCTGCATCTCCCCCGCCGTCCTGATCGCGGCGATGATCTCGTTTCCGTCCCGACGGACGCTTTCCGTCGTGGCGCCCAGGCAGACCGTGATCCCTTCGCGGACGAAGACATCGTGCAGGAGGCGCGTCGCGTCGAGGTCTTCCCGCGGCAACAGACCGGACCCGCGCGTCACGAGCGTCACCCGGCTCCCGAAGCGCGCGAACGCCTGCGCCATCTCGCAACCGACGGGACCGGCGCCGATCACCAGGAGGCGCGGCGGAAGCGCGGTCAGGGAAAAGACCGTTTCGTTGGTCAGGCATCCCGCCTCGGCGAGCCCCGGCACGGGAGGCAATGAGGCGCGTGCGCCGGTGCAGATCGCCGCTTTCCGGAAGCGGAGCCGCCTCCCGTTAACCGAAAGGCTGTCCCGCCCGGTGAAGCGGCCCTCCCCGATGAAGACGTCGACCCCGAGCGTATCCCGGAACCGCGCCGCGGAATCGTGCGCGCCGATCCCGGCCCGCAGCCGACGCATCCGCTCCATCGCCCGAGGGAAATCGAAGACGAGCCATTCGCCGCCCGCGACGCCGAATTCCGAAGCGTTCCGCGCGTCGTGGACCGCTCTTGCCGCCCGAAGGATCCCCTTGGAGGGGACGCACCCGAAATTGAGGCAGTCGCCGCCCATCAGGTTTCGTTCGACCAGCGCGACCCTCGCCCCGAGGCTCGCCGCGCCCGCAGCCGTCACAAGCCCGGCGGTGCCGGCCCCGACGACCACGAGATCGTACCGCCACGCCGGTTCGGGATCCGGCCAGCCGGGCGGCCGGACGTGCCCCTGGAGTGCCTGGTCGTACCGGTCGCCGGGCAGGTGCGCCATGCCGGCGCTCAGGGTTTCGGCAGCGACGCCATGTCGATGACGAAGCGGTATTTCACGTCGCTCCGAAGCATCCGCTCGTACGCCTCGTTGATCTTCTGGATCGGGATCTTCTCGATGTCGCAGACGATGCCGTGCGCCCCGCAGAAATCGAGCATCTCCTGCGTCTCGCGAATCCCCCCGATGAGAGACCCCGCCAACTGCCGACGCCCGAAGATCAGGTTGCCGACGTTCGGGGACGGGTGCGGCAGCGCGGGCGCGCCGAGCATGCACATCGTGCCGTCGCGCTTGAGCGCGGCGAGGTACGGATCGAGATCGTGCGGCGCGGCGACCGAGTTGATGATGAAATCGAAGCGGTTGGCCTGCTTTCCCATCGCCTCGGCGTCCTTCGAGATGACCACCTCGTCGGCGCCCAGCCGCTTGGCATCGGCCGCCTTGCCCGCCGAAGTCGTGAACAGCACCGTTTCGGCCCCGAACGCGTGGGACAGCTTCACGGCCATGTGGCCGAGGCCGCCGAGGCCGACCACGCCGACGGTGCTGCCCTTCCCGACCTTCCAGTGGCGCAGCGGTGAATAGGTCGTGATGCCGGCGCACAAGAGCGGCGCGACCGCGGGCAGATCGAGCTTTGCCGGGATCCGCAGGACGAATTTCTCGTCGACGACGATGCCGCCCGAGTAGCCACCGTAGGTCATCCCGCCCGAATGCCGGTCGGGGCTGTTGTAGGTGAAGACGATCTCGTTGCGGCAATATTGCTCGAGCCCGTCGAGGCAGTCGGGACAGGTGCGGCATGAATCGACCATGCATCCCACACCGGCGAGGTCGCCCGGCTTGAACCGCGTCACGCCCGCGCCGACCTTGACGACGCGGCCGACGATCTCGTGGCCGGGCACGACGGGATAGGTCGTCCCGTGCCATTCGTTTCTGACGGTGTGCAGGTCGGAGTGGCAGACGCCGCAGAAAAGGATCTCGATCTGGACGTCGTTCGTCCCCGGGTCGCGCCGGTCGAATGCGAAAGGAACCAGCGGGTCGGTTGCCCCGTGCGCCGCGAAGCCGTTGGTCTTGGTCATGTCGAAATCCTCCCATCGGATGGCTGCTCGCCGCCGATCAGCGCGCTCAGCACCTGCTCGATCTGCGTCATGTCGTAAGGCTTCGCCATCGTGCCCCGGAAGCCGTACTTCGGATAATCGGCCATGACGGGATCGTTCGAATACCCGCTGGAGACGATCAGGCAGGCGTCCGGGTCATCGGCGAGGATCCGCTCCGCGGCTTCCTTCCCCCCGATCCCGCCCGGAATCGTCAGGTCCATGATGACGGCGGAGTACGGATTCCCGGCTTCCAGCGCCTTCTTGCACAACGCAATCGCCTCGTTCCCGTCCCCGCACGCCAAGACGGAGTAGCCGAGCTCCGTCAGCATGTCGGAGACCAGCGTCCGGATCATCGCCTCGTCGTCCATGACGAGCACGGAATGCCCGCGCGGCCCGGAGCGCCTCGGCAGCGGCATCTCCGTCCGAACGGCGGGCGGTTCCCGGTCGCTGGCGGGAAGGACGATCTCGAACGTCGATCCGGACCCGGGCTCCGACGCGACCGAGAGGTTCCCGCCGTGCCGGCCGACGATCGACCAGGTCGACGCCAGCCCGAGGCCGGTCCCGCCGGCCTTGGTCGTGAAGTAGGGGTCGAAGATCCGTTTCTGGTTCTCGGGCGAGATGCCGCACCCTTGGTCGCTGATCCGGAACCGGACGTAGTCGCCCGCGGGAAGCGGCGGCGATCCCCGGCCGTCGACCGCGAGATTGTCGGCGTCGATGGTGATCGTCCCCCCGGCCGGCATCGCCTGGGCCCCGTTCAGCACGATGTTGTTGAACACCTGCCCGATCTGCCCCTCGTCGGCCTCGATCGCGCGCAGGTCGTCGGGAACGTGGAATTCGCACCTCACATTGGACCCGCTCAGGACCAGCAACGCGGATTCCCGCACCAGCCGCTTCGCATCGACGGCCTTCTTGATCGGCTCTCCCCCCTTCGCGAACGTCAGGAGGCGGAGGGCGAGCTCGGACGCCCGGCGGGACGCCTTCTCGGCCTCAGTCAGGATCGTCGACGCCTTGTGGGAGGGGTCGAGGAACATCCGGGCGAGAGAGATGTTCCCCAGGATGCCGGCGAGGAGGTTGTTGAAGTCGTGGGCGATTCCGCCTGCGAGGACGCCCAGGCTCTCGAGCCTCTGGGCATGCAGGAGCTGCCGGTCGAGCAATTGCCGCTCGGCTTCGGCGCGCTTCAGCTCGGTGATGTCGGTGATGTGGCAGACGAGCCCGAGGACCCCGCCTCTCGAATCGTTATGACGACGGACGGAGATGAATCCCCAGAAATCGCTCCCGTCCTTGCGGATGTAATGCCGCTCGGTGCTGACCCGGTCGGTCTCCCCCGCAAGGATCTCGCGTATCCGGTCCTTGCCCTCCTCCTTCTGGTCGGGAAAAAGCAGGTCGGGATACCAGGCGCCGACCAGCGCCTCCTGGGGGCAGGCGAACAGCTCGGTCATCCGCTGGTTGACGACCGAGATCTTCCCTTCTGGATCGACCATGAGGATGCCGGCCTGCGCGCTGTCGAAGAGCGCCCGCAGCTGCTCGGCGCTGCGGACGAGCTCTTCGTGGGCGGCGGAGAGACGGCGATTGAGCCGCCGGAAGATCAGGAGCAATCCGGCCAGGACGAGGATGATGAGGCTCGACACGAAGACCGTCCCGATCAGCGCACGATAGTCCCGGTGCGGTTCGGGAGCATAGATGACGGGCGTGGGATCGAAGCCGGGCCTGACCATGCCGAGGTCGGCAAGGGTGTCGGCGATCTCGCGCCAGCGCTTCGGGCTCTGGTACCCGAGCTCGACCAGCGTCGGCTGGATCAACACCTCCATCTGGTTGGCTTCGTACAAGAGCCATTCCCGGCTCTTCGCCTTCGAATACTTCGCGCGGATGAGGTCGGCGACCTCCTCCTTGTGCGTCATCGCGTAGCTCCACCCGCGGAGGGTGGCTTCGCGGAACGCCTTCACGAGCTCGGGGCGATGCTCGACCGTGTCCCGCGTCGTGAAGAAGTTGTCGCCGTAGAAATCGACGCCCTCGGTGAGCGGAGAAAAACGGAGGTACGGCTCTCCGGCCTGCTCGAAGACGAACGGCTCGTTGAACGCGTAGGCGATCATCACGTCGGCCTTGCCGGCGAGCAGGTCGGCCACATCGCCGTGATGCGGGATCTGGACGATCTTGCGCTCGTCGAGCCCGTACTTCTTCAGGACCGCCATCAGGTCGCCGTGCTGGTTCGAATACATGAACTTGCGGCCCGCCATTTCGGCGATGGTGCGGATGCCGGTTTTCCGGGGGGTCAGGAAGATGGCGGGGGAATGCTGGAATATCTGCCCGAGCACCACCAACTTCTCGCCGTGGGCGAGATGCAGGAGGATCGCCGACGTACCGATGCCGAAGTCGGCCCGGCCGTCGCTGACTTCTTTTTCGACCTCGACGTACGGGCCGCCCTCGCGGATCGCGACGTCCAGCCCCGCGGCCCGGTAGAATCCCTTTTCCTTCGCCGCGTAATATCCGGCGAACTGGTAATGGTGGAGCCACTTGAGCTGAAGCGTCACCTGCTCGAGGGCGAACGACGGACGACAGGAGGCGGCGAGCGCGAGGAAGGCGCAAAGGAGCGGAACGAGGGCATTACGCAGTCGGGATACGGCGGAAACCGGCATGCTGTTCGTCCTCGATAGAGTCTGTGACCACGCGAACGGCGGACACGCGATTCTAGCACGCATATTCCACTGCCGATCCGACGCCTTGCGGGGGATCGGCAGTGTCCGACGCCGGGATCAGCCTTTCGTCAGGTTGTTCTTGAGGAAGTCGAGCCCCTGGGCCAGCAGCCCGGACTCGGGAACCTTCCCGTCGGGGGTCAGCTTGTCCACGAGGGAGGGCAGAAGCTCCTTCAGCTTTTCCGTGGCGTCGTCGGTCGAAATTCCCGCCTTGGCAGCCACTTGCCCGATCACCTCCGGCCCGAGCCCGTTTTTCAGCTGCTCCGCGTCGATCGGGAGGTTCTGCCCCGTGCCGACCCACGACGATACGATATCGCCAAGCCCTTTCTCCTTGAACGACTGGACCAACCCCTGCAGACCGCCGCCCGATCCTCCGCCGGAGAGCAATCCAAGAACTCCGTCGACCAGGGTCGACTTTTCGCCCCCGCTCCCGCCGACCGCACTCGACACCTTGCCGACCACGTCATCCAGGAATCCCATCGCGCCCTCCGTAAAATATATTTAAAAACCTTATACTGCATAATCGCATTCTACTATCATTGAAAGAGACGCGCTGAGAACGCTGCGCGGCATTCCCGAGATGAAGGAGGCATGAGATGGAGAATCGGTTCAAGGCGTGTGGATCGCGGAGGGGAAAGCTGATCGCAATCGTCATGGGACTGGTCCTGGCACTTGCGGCGGGGAGCGCCCTGGCCGCCGGTCTGATCGACCTCAACTCGGCCGACCAGAAGGCGCTCGAATCGCTCCCCGGCGTCGGCCCGGCCGTCGCCCAGGACATCGTCAAGGGTCGGCCGTACAAGACCGTGGACGACCTCGCCAAGGTCAAGGGAATCGGCAAGGCCAAGCTCGCGAAGATCCGCCCGCTGGTCACCGTCGGCGGGACGCCGGCCGCCCAGCTTCCGGCCGCGGCGGGCGCCGCGAAATCTTCCGCCGCCAAGGCCGCGAAGGCCGCTCCGGCCGAAGCCCGGAAAGCCGCCAAGGCCGCCGCGCCGGCAGGCCCCGTCAACATCAACAGCGCGACCAGGGAGCAGATCGAGGCGCTGCCGGGAATCGGCCCGGTCAAGGCGCAGGCCATCATCGACGGCCGGCCGTACCAGAAGCCCGAGGACATCATGAAGGTCCGGGGGATCAAGCAGGGGATCTACAAGAAGATCGAGGGAATGATCACCGTCCGATAACGCCACAAAAACGACAAGGAGAGATTGCCGATGAAACGCACGCTGCTGCTCGCGATCGCCGTCTTGTTCGCCGCCTCGGTGGCCTTCGCCGCCGGCCCGAAGACCTACCAGGTGACGGGCCCCGTCCTCGAGATCAAGGGCGACATCATCGTGATCCAGAAGGGCAAGGACAAGTGGGAGATCGTCAAGGCCGCCGGCACGAAGGTCACGGGCGACCTCAAGGTCGGCGCCAAGGTGACGATCGAATACACGATGACCGCGGCCACCGTCGATGTGAAGGCCGAAAAGGCCACAGGAAAGGCCGCCAAGAAGAAGTAGGATTGCCAAAGGCCCATCCGCGACCAGGCGGGTGGGCCTTTCGTCTTGTTACCGCACTGTCCTTCACCCGTCGAACCCGCCGCGGTAATCGGCATCGGTTCTGCTTGTAATCCCCCGACCTCCCGGTGCCGGCTTCGCGAAAGTCGACGCCAATCCGTCCAGCGTCATGTTTTCCGCAATGACGTCGTGGGGGATCAGCAGGTATTGCCAGGGCTTCCCGCCGTTTCCGGTGGCGTGGTCCGACGCGCGCCGGCACCACGTCTCAGCTGCTTCCTTCTTTGCGAGCACGTCGGGCGATTCCATTTCGTTGTGCGCCTTGGGTTCGAGCATGTAGATCGCCTTCGACCCCTCCGCCACGAAATCGGGCTGGTACTCGGGATGATCCGCGCCCGATTTGTAATAAATCTGAAACTGCCCTTTCGCCGGGCGGAACCATTTCTCGGTCTCCCGGTCGAGAATGACCGCCAGCCGCCGTTCGGGGTCGGAATGGAACTTCTGTGTCGGATACAGGCAGCGTCGGAACCCGCCGAACAGATACCGCGCCATGTTGCTCTTGTCTTGAGGTGGTTGCCGGAAATCCAACGGAGAGTCGCCCGCCAGTGCGGTGTATGCGCTATCCTTCAGCACCGTGAGCCCCTGCCAGACCTTCACTTCGTATTCAACTCCGTCCTCCCAATAATGCCCCTGCATCTGGGCGTGGATGAAACGGGCGATTTCTTTTTGATGAAGCCGAAGAACCTTCCGCACATCTTCTTCCGACAGGTAGCCCCGGAAATGCCTGACCGCTTGGCCCGAGAGGTCATACAGCAATTCGGCGTGATCGTCGTACGAGACATCGTTGAAGTCCACCAAGGCTCGAACGATGAAATCCTCCATCCGGGCCTCGTCGATGCCGCCCTCTCCCAATCCGAGGATTTCGAACTGGTTCGTTCGCAAATGCTGGATCCAAAGGTCGTCCGAGGGAGCCGGATAATTAAGCGTCTTCAGGTCCAGGGAAAACGGCTTGAACCCGGTACGAACTTCTCCCTTCGGCAGTACAAGAATTCGTGGGATATCGATCGTTTGTCCGACCACCATCTCCGAGACCTTCGCCACCACAGCGGCGATGTCCGTTTGAGGCAGAATACCTTCCATCGTTAATTGCGACGGCTGAAGTTGCGCACGGACTTCCCGGACCAGACGCGCCTGGACATCCGGCTCTCGCAGATACGCTACGCCCGGCACCTCTTTCGGCCAATTTTCGAGTGCGCGGATCGCCTCGTAAGTAACCCGTGCAACCTGTTGTTCGGCCTCGGTCTCGAAGGCGGGTGCTTCCCCTCCCCCGACAACCGATGCGCCTGCTGTGCCTACCTGCGGCGGCCGTATACCCAAGCGAGTGGCCAGCGTCGACTGAGACACGACCGTGACCGTTTTCCTGCCAATCGCGTCCGTATCCAGAACAACCTGCTGCAACCGGATGGTCGAGTCGGGCTTGCCGGCCTCATCGACGATTTCCTGGAATTTGTCGTGCGCCACGATATTGAGCCGATCCACCGCCGATACGCCGGTCCGTTTCCCGTAGGGAAGCCGGAGACCGCGACCGATCGACTGTTCGATCAGCGTTCGGGCATTCGCCGCGCGCAACGGGATGATCGTGTACAGGTTCGTCACGTCCCAGCCCTCTTTCAGCATGTTGACGTGGACGACGATCTCGGTTGGTTCGTCCGTGTGCTCCACTCGGAGCAGACGCGATACCATCTCGTCTTCCTCGGTACCCGTCCTGCTGGAATCGACCTGGATCGCCTTCTCCTTGTAGCGCCCCTCGAAAAAAGCGTCGGAAGCGATTAAGGTCATCAATTGCGAGGCATGGGTCGTGTCACGGGCAATAACGAGGACGAAGGGTTTTACGATCGGATTGCCACTCTCGCGGGCATACGTTTCCAGCTCGACCTTCACGCTTTCGTGCAGGCGGATGCCGTCCTCCAGTTTCAGACGCTCAATCTCTTCGGGCGCCATCCCGACCGGGTTGAAATTCTTCCGCGTGACGACAGCGGGTTCCTTCACGAAGCCGTCTGCCATCGCCTTTCCCAGCGGATAGTCGAGAATCACGTTCCTGAACGACACGGGACCGCGTGCTGATTCCACGAAAGGCGTCGCAGTCAGTTCCAGCCCCATCACCGGCTTCAAATCGTTGATCGCGCGCACGCCGGCCGATGCCCGGTAGCGGTGCGACTCGTCCATGATCAACACGAGATCGGGCAATCCGGCAAGGTAGTCGAAATAACTTTCGCCGATGTATTCGGAGAGCCGCTTGATCCGAGGTGCCTTCCCGCCGCGCACTTCGGAATTGATCTTCGAGATATTGAAGATGTTGATGCGGACGCCGCCGAACAGCATGCCGGAGACGGGATCGCATTTGTCGTAGTTGTCGCCGGTGATGATCCGAGGCGCGTCGACCGCAAATTCGGCGATTCCCTTGAAAACATATTTCGGGGTGTTCGGCGTGAAATCGGCGATCAGCTTGTTGTAGATAGTCAGGTTCGGCGCCAGCACGAAGAAGTTGTTGATTCCGTGTGCCAGATGCAGATACCCGATGAACGCTCCCATCAGCCGCGTCTTGCCGACACCGGTCGCCAGTGCAAAACAGAGCGACGGAAACTCACGCTCAAAATCGGTGACCGACGGAAACTCGCTCCGGATCGTCGCCAGCGCCGCCTCCACGTCGATCCCTTTCCGTGGAGGAACGATCCCGGTGATTCGGTCGAGAATCTCGAGCGACTGCCGCTGCGCCGGCCGCAGACTCAATCGACCGGCGATCGCGTTGACGTGACGGTTCATGGTCAGCCGTTCCTCCGGTTGATCAGACTGACGATCACCTTGGCGATCGTATCCTTCTCCTCCGGGCGACTCTCAGCGATTAATAGCGTCAACGCCACCAACGCGTTGTCGCCGATCCGCTTCGACCCGTCCTCCCTGTAAAGCACACCGCACCCGGCCAGAAAATAAATGAACAGGGCTGCGCCGATCCGCTTGTTGCCGTCGCTGAACGCATGATTCTTCACGACGAAGTAGAGCAGGTTCGCCGCTTTTTCCTCGATGCTCGGGTAAAGCTCGTCGCCGCCGAACGTCTGGTAGATTGTCGCAACAGCACTCTTGAACCCCTGATCCTTTTCCAATCCGAAAAGCCCACCGAATTCGTTGCGCATGGGCTCGATGACCGACTGCGCATCCTCGTACGTGAGGAGCCAGGGCGTTTCCCGCGTCGTATCTTCGATCGCCAAGGTTCCGTGGTCATACCGATCCAGCGTGGTCAGGGCATAAGCATAATCGCCGAGAACCTTGAGAAGTCCCCTGGCTTCATCAAGGCCAACCGGCTGATGGCTAAGCGTCTTTTCCAGCAATCCGACTGCGGTTCGCAGGTCGGCCATCTTTTCTTCCTGCTCCCGGAATCGCTGCTCGTTGAGGGTATAGCCGCGCACGATGTGGTCACGCAACACCCGAGTCGCCCACTGTCGAAACTGGGTGCCCCGCTTCGACTTGACCCGGTAGCCGACCGAAATGATGACGTCGAGGTTATAAACGACAACTGGCTTGTCGGAATGAGCAATGTGCAAATTATGCACATTGCTTTTTTCGTCCAACTCGCCTTCACGGAACACATTTTGGACGTGCTTGGTGACGACCGATCTTTCTCTTTGAAAAAGCAGGGCCATCTGCGCTTGCGTCAACCAGACTGTATCCTGGTTCAGGTGGACTTCAAGCGCCGTAGTCCCGTCCTCGAACTGGAACAACTCGATATTTCCGGAGGCATCCGATTTCCATGACGGTGTCTCGGAAATAAGCCGGGAATCCGGCGCCTTGGGCGGAGTGCCTTTCAAGGTTCATCCTCCCGTTCCGGTTTCCCTTCCCCGAAATCGAGCGTCTGCTGGCCCGGTTTCGGCGGCGCCTGCGGCAGGTTCTCCACTTTCAGGCTGTAGTCGTCGTGGCCCCATTCGCAGCGGGAGAGCACCTGGTGCGGGATCTTCTTTACCGTGAGGTTCGGGTAGCGGTCGGGGTTCCCCCGGAAGGCGGTGCAGAGGACGAGCAGCGACCGGTCGCCCCCCACTTCGTCGGAAAGCTGCTGAAGCTGGTCGGCGCTCAGGTTCTGCGTGGTCACGTAGATGAAGTCGCGCTCGGTGGATCGGCCGTGCTGCCAGTAGATCGCCTCGCTCGGCGCATAGGTGAACCCTTCGAGCTTGCACAACGCCTCGGCGAGCATGTTGGCGTTGTACTCGCTGCTGATGACCCAGTTCCCCCACTTGTCCTTTTCGAGCAGCGACGGCGCGAGCCGGTAGTAGCGGAACCCGCCGCCCCCCTTCCAGTCGACCGCCTTTGTGATCCCGCCGGGATCCTCGCCGTCGATCACCTTCTGCATCCGCGGGATGATGTGCGTGTGACAATGCTCGCCCAATTCGATCATGATCCAGCGCCGCCCCATCTTGTGCGCCACGGCGCCTGTCGTGCCGGAACCGGCGAAGGAGTCGAGGACGAGGTCGCCTGGGTTGGTGGCGATCTCTAAAACGCGTTTAATCAGACGTTCAGGTTTGGGAGTGTCGAATACATCACGAGCACCGAATAGGCTGATCATTTCTTTTTTGGCTTCATCAGTATGCCCAACATCATCATGAGGCCACCAGTTGTGCGGCGTCATTCCATCCCGAACCTCAGAAAGAAAGAGCTTCACGGCAGGCGCGGAATTGCGTCCATCTCGCCCCCACCAAATCCGTTTTTCCTCTACATGCTGACTATGGGTCTGTGGGTCGTACTTCCATGCTTTCTTAGCGTTCTTAACTATGTTACCTGTATTTGGATTAATGATGTCATAACAAAGATTTGGCCGTTTATCTGGCGTGGCTTGATTCAAATAATCTACTGCTTTCCATGGTCCCCTCGGGTCGTTATCAGGGTTTGAATATCTGGCTGCGGATTCTTCCGTTCTTGGAAGTAAGTTGTTCATAAATTTTTCGCTCTTTGAATAGACTAAAACAAAATCGCAAATAGTTGCAATGCCTTGAAAGTTATTGCTCACGCTGTATTTCCGTTGCCATGTCACGGTTGTCTTGTAATTTACTCGGCCGAACACTTCATCACACACCACCTTGAGGTAGTGCGCCTCGTTGTCGTCAATCGTGATCCAAAGCGAACCGTCATCCGACAGCAAAGTTCGGATGAGTTCGAGCCGGTCCCGCATCAACGACAGCCAAAGGGAGTGCTCTAACCCATCGTCGTAGTGAGTAAACGCGCTGCCGGTGTTGTACGGTGGGTCGATGAAGACGCACTTCACCTTCCCCGCGAACTCTTGCTCCAGCGCCTTAAGCGCCAGCAGGTTGTCGCCGAAGATGAGCCGGTTGTCGAAGAGGTCACCCCCGGTCACCCGGTGCGCCGCATGGTGCGAATTCGCTGGATCCTCAAGAAGAATCCGCGGCTCGAGCCGCGGACGATTCTCCTTCCCGATCCAGGTCAGTTCGAGTTTCTTTTTGATCATCTTTGACTGCCCATCAACCGACTTTTTTCTTAACGGAGGCGTCGAATACCTCTTGGTTAATTGGAGACTTAAGTCGATTATTATTCAACAAGGTCAAAATTAATTCGACGTTATCTTCATTTACCACGATCACACCATCCTTTATCGTCAGCCCCCACTTTTCCTCTTTATTCAACCTAATCAGGTTATTGAAGTATGACTTGTCTTTATAGTAGCCACTTTTCTGGATAGCAGATATTTTTCTCAAGAAATTCAAATTCGATCCAACTATTTTTCGAATTGGCTCCACGTCATTAAATATCTTCAATCCAACAAATTCCGTCATAATTGTGTCCCTGTTATCCTCCATGCCTTGACGGAAATTCATGGCACTTTCGAACTCTTTCTTATTTGATATAAACGTTGTCCCTTCGAATACGAAAAAATCTATATGCGTATCCAACACGAAAACTTTTTCGTCATCAAGATCGGATAGGACTTTATCTCTGAAAATCAGAAATGAAACGGCTTTCATTTTTGCAGCTTTTGTAAATTTATTTATTTTTCTAACGCCATATATAACATTAGCATCATGCCGAATATCTATAACATATGCCCATGAATCCAACAGCTCGTCATAGTTATCTACTTTCTTGTTTCCAAATCCTTTGTCTATCTCATTTTGAACTCGGACGAAATCAGTTTCAGATGAATCAATCGTCAGAAGCCCATCATCAAGGTCTGCTGTCAGGAAATCGTATGCTTCAAGTTTATAGTCGGCACCATTAATTCGGTCCACAACTGCCCTTTTCAACTTATTCTTAAGTTTAGTATCAAGATCTACACGTAAAACTGTGTAATGGGCTATTTTATTTAGATCCAGTGTCCTTTTAACCAGCCAAAGGGTCGTGATCCAATGCTTATAATCGACTTGGCGTAAATACGTCATTTTTTTCCCAAGTTTAGTTACCATCTCGTTTCTCCTTCACCTGAATGCTGGCAACAAAATATAAGAATCTTGAAAGTTGTTCGACAACACACGTATCGCCGACATGAAACTCTTCTTTAGAAATGAGCATTCCCTGCATCTCACGCTCGCCAAACTTTAGTTGACAATCGTATAGCCCATACCCTGCAAGGGCAAGGACCGGATTCACAAAAATATTTTGGGTCCTATAAGACAAGGAAAACATCAAAAGCATAAAGACACCCATACTCAACAAGGTCTTCCAATCACCCAAGTTAAAATTATAGAAAGATATCATGTATGGAATCGTATACGTAAACATATCACCAGACTTGTTAGATGCCTTTAATATATTTACAGGAATACCATTTTCAATTTTTTGTGCGGCGAGCATAGTAGTGCAGCATGCAATTATAACAGTTACGGCGATTACTGCCGCCGTAATAATGTGTTTAGGAAGAAATGTTTTTTCATCAATATCCTTTATGATAAATATAAGAGCCAAGGGAAAATAGGAACTTATGAACATAAAAACTGAGGCAAAAAAGCGAAGTTTCATGACAGATCCTCACTCATCGGAACTCCTCGCGGGCTTGCTCGGTTACCCATGGGCTTTCCGTTACATGAATCGTATTATCGCCCTGTCGCATTCGAGGAGACAGTTCTATTCCCTCTCACACTTCTAACCGCCACCGGATTAAAAACAATTGGGTCATCCCCATCCGTTGCTGCATCTTCCCCTCGATCTCCGCGATCAGTTCGTCTCGTTTCCGGTCGACTTCATCCTGAGCGTCGAAGAGGGTCCGTCGCTTCTGGTTGCGCTGGGATTCAAGCGCCTTAACCTGCTTCTGGATTATCAGCTTTTCCTCAAGAGTCTGCGCCGCGGTGGCTGTGCGGCGGACTTCCTTGATCTGGCGGTCGATCTCCTTGATCTCGCGTTCGAGGCCGAGTTTCAGGTCATCCGCCCAACCATCCAACTTGTCGGCCTCGACTTCAAAGAACCGGGCGTTCCGGTCCGATACGTCCAAGCGGATTTCGGATTGACGCTTCTTCTCGAACCCATCCAAGCGTGCGGCGATTGGTCCGGTCAGGGCTACATTACCCTCTACGACACCCGGCAACGAGAACACCTTTTGGGCGGTGTCCCCATCCAGGACCTCTCCATCATCGGTGATCGCCGAAAAGATCAGGTGATCTTCCGCCTGGTCGAGCGATTCGACGGTGAACAGGGAAAGAGTGAGCCAACCGGACTGACCGATAAGCGGCTCCAGGATCGAAATCTTGCCTTCATGGTCCCCATAACTGAAAAGGATTTCGGCTGCCGGCAAATCGCGCCGCTTCGCTTGAGCGAGAATCGCTTCCGCCAGTGGGTGATTTAGTCGATACAGGTGCGCTTCACCCGTACGGCGGGGCAACTCGTAAAGCCCAAGAGGGATGGCGCCGTCAGCGTGGGAAAACGGGGAGGAATCGAGACGGAAAGAAGAGTCGTCTGGAAATTTGGCGTGCCCACCCAGTTCGTGGCGCGTCAGGCGCATCAGCAATCGCTCGAATCGGTTGAGGAACGCCTTCGAGGCTTCGTCGCGAATCTTCAGCTTCTCTCTAACCTCGTCGTCGAAATTTTCGAGAAGGGTCTGGCGGGTGTTCGCCATGGCCTGGCTGATTTCGAAACTCAGTTCAAGTTGAAGCTGGTCGAAGGCTGTTTTGATTTCCTCGGTTCGCCGGCAACATTGATAGATGGATGCGATCCGTTTTTCGAAATCCACACCGGATTCGATGGCGCCGAGCACTTCATCGCTGGCCCCGAACACCCCTTCGAACAGGCGGAACTTTTCCGAAAGCAATTGGTAAACGCGACGGTCGGCTTCGTTTTTCCGGTTGAGGAAATTCACGACGACGACATCGTGCTTCTGACCGTATCGGTGACATCGACCGATTCGCTGCTCGATCCGCTGCGGATTCCAGGGAAGGTCGTAATTCACCACCAGCGAACAGAACTGAAGGTTGATCCCTTCTGCGCCGGCCTCGGTCGCAATCATGATGTGACCTTCCTCGCGAAAATAGTCCACGAGCGCAGAGCGCATGTCGGCAGTTTTCGAGCCGGTGACGCGGTCTGTTCCCGTATGGCGCGCAAGCCATGCCGAATAGATCGCCTTGGAACGGTCGTCGGTGTTCGATCCGTTGAAAAGCACGATGCCGTCCCGAAACGGACTGTCGGCCAACACGCGCAACAGATAATCCTGCGTCCGCCGGGATTCGGTAAAAATGATGGCCTTCTTCGCGGCGCCAAGATCGACGGCTTTCCGAAATGCGACCTCCAAAGCGGTCAGGAGCGCCCTCCCCTTGGCGTTCTGTTCGATGGAGACAGCCAGCTGCGCAATGGAATCAAGATCGGCAATCTCCTGTTCGAGCGCGAGTCGATCAGCCACCGACAACGGGGGGGCGACCTCTTCCTCGGACCATTCCTCGGCCGTCTCGTCGAGAGCCTCGTAATCCTGATCCAGATCCTGTTCGAGGGTATCCGCCTGGGTCTGTTTTTTAAGCCGGGTTTTCAATCGCCGAGACATCGACTCCAGCGCACCTCCGATGGCAAACGTCGACGACGCGAGCAGCTTGCGAAGAACCAGCGTGATGAGCGTGCGCTGACCGGCCGGCAACGCCTGAAGACTCGGACGGCGAAGATATTCCGAGACGAGTTCATACAGGTGATCTTCGCTCTCTTCTGGCGTGAATTCCTGCAGAATCGGCCGCCGCTCGGTGTACGGAACGTATTGGCTGACTTGCCTACGAAGCGTGCGGTGGCAAACCGGTTTCAGCCGGTTCCGCAAAGACTGGAAAACGTGCTCCTGATTCGGATTCGAAAATTGCTCACGGAAACTTTTCAGGTCGCCGAAGGTGTGTTCGTCGATGAAACCGACAAGGCCGTACAACTCAAGCAACGAATTCTGAAGGGGTGTGGCGGTCAACAGCAGCTTGTGCCTGGACGCAAGCGCCTGCTTCAACGTGTTCGCGATGATGTTGGAGGGCTTGTAGACATTGCGAAGACGATGAGCTTCGTCGATGACGGCGAGATCCCACGGCGTGGCCTGTACGTCAGCGGCCTTGTTGCGGGCAAACTGGTAGGAGCAGATCAGGATCGAATCCGTTGCAGCGAACGGAGGAACGCCTCCCCGCTTAACGGTTTCGTTATACGAGCGACTCTCCAGAATCCGGCAAGGGAGAAAGAATTTTTCGGACAGTTCCTGGTGCCACTGCTTGCGCAAATTGGACGGAGTAATGACGAGGATGCGACGGGCGCGCTCGGCCCATTTCTGAGAGATCACGAGACCGGCTTCGATCGTTTTCCCGAGACCGACTTCGTCCGCCAGAATCGCCCCCTTGGAAAACGGGGACCGAAAAGCAAACAAGGCCGCATCGACCTGATGCGGGTTCAGATCCACCTGAGCGCCAGCAACCGCCCCGGCAAGTTTATCCGGACTGTCGGAAGCATAGCGGCGCGTCAATTCGTGGGCGAAATATTTGGCGTGATAGTCGGTGATCATTCGTAAGTTGGCGTCACCTTATACGGCCCCGCAAGCGCTATTCCCATCCCGCCAGCAGTATACTCGCCTGAACTCCCGCGGTATTCCCGAATCACAAGCCCCGAACGCGACAAGGCCGGCTCCCGTTTCCCGGAAGTCGGCCTTGTTCGTTAGGGACCGGGCGCAGGAGGTCAGGCCGCCTGCGACATCCGCGCCGCCTAGAAGTATCGCTTCAGCAGCCCGGCGAACGCCTGCCCGTGGCGGGCTTCGTCCTTGCACATCTCGTGGACGGTATCGTGGATGGCGTCGTAGTTGAGCTGCTTGGCCCTGGTCGCCAGATCCTTCTTGCCCTTGCAGGCGCCGTTTTCGGCGTCGACGCGCATCTGGAGGTTGGTCTTGGTGTCGGCCTTGACCACTTCGCCCAGCAACTCGGCGAACTTGGCGGCGTGCTCGGCTTCCTCGAAGGCGATCCGCTTGTACGCCTCGGCCACTTCGGGATACCCTTCGCGGTCGGCCTGGCGGCTCATCGCCAGGTACATGCCGACTTCGGTGCATTCGCCCGTAAAGTTCCGCCGGAGCCCTTCGAGGATTTCCGGGTCGACGCCTTCGGCGACGCCGATCTCGTGCTCGTCGGCCCAACCGAGGCCGATCTCTTCCTTGAGGACAAACTTGGCCGCTAGCGCCTTGCACTGGGGACAATGGGGCGGGGGAGCGTCCCCTTCGTGGATATAGCCGCAAACGGTACAGACGTACTTCTTCATTCCTTCCTCCTTTTGAGGTTTACAGATATTCGGCGTTGATTTCGTCCAGCGCCGCTTTCGACGGGCGCAAGGTTTCTTCGGTCAGACGGACCAACGGCGCATCGACCAGCTTTGACTGCTCGACCAGCGTTTGCCGCGCTTCGTTCACATAGAGCAATCCCGTGGTGAACAGATGTTCCGCTCGCTCTTCTTCCAGCAACCGGATGGCCGCCATCCGGTCGGTCGGATCGTGCTCCCGGCCGATCTTCTTCAGGCGGATGACGGATCCATCGTGCATCGCCACTTCGCGAGTCTCGCCGGGTTCGTAATCGGCCCGGATCTCGTCATGTTCCATCGGAAGGAAGTCGATCTCGTGCAGCGGCAGCTCGTGTTCCCTTCCCCACACATAACTTTTGGTCGACGCTTCACCGTTGTTGAACGTGACGCAGGGACTCAGGACGTTCAGCACCGCCGTGCCCCGATGCGAAAACGCCGCCTTGAGCAGCGCCTGCAACTGTTTGGGATCGCCGGCGAACGACCGGGCGACGAATCCGCATCCGGCGATGATCGCCTCGAGGCAGAGATCGAGCGGCGGCGTTTCGTTCAGCCCGCCGTGTTTCAGCTTCTGGCCCAGGTCGGCGGTCGCGGAGAGCTGCCCCTTGGTCAAGCCGTAGACGCCGTTGTTCTCGATGATGTAGACCATGTCGACATTGCGGCGCATCAGGTGCTTGAATTGCCCCAGGCCGATCGAGCCGGTGTCCCCGTCGCCGCTGACGCCGATGGCCGTCAGATCCCGGTTGACGGTGGTCGCACCGGTGGCGATGGAGGGCATGCGCCCGTGCAGGCCGTTGAAACCGTGCGAGCGCCCGAGGAAGTAGGTCGGGCTCTTGCTGGAGCAACCGATGCCGCTGAACTTGGCGATGCGCGTCGGATCGAGCGAGAGTTCGTACGCGGTGCCGACGATCACGTTGGCGATCGCGTAATGGCCGCAGCCGTTGCAGAGGGTCGACGGCGCACCGTTGTAATCGGCCTTGCTCAGGCCGACGCCGTTGACGGCGGGAGATTGAGGCGTTGCGGGAGTCGTCATGATTTCACCTTCGCTTCCTGCGCCAGCACCGATTCGCTGATCCATTGCGCGGTCAGGGGGAGGCCGTCGCATTTGGCGATGGAGACGATGCGCTCCGCTTCGGCAGGCGCATGCAGCTGCACCAGCGAATGCATCTGCCCGTCCCGGTTGTTTTCGACCACGTACACGCGCGGATGCGTCTTCACGAATTTCACCAGCCCGTTCTCCAGCGGCAGCGCCCGCAGCCGGAGGTAGGACGTGGGGATGCCGGCCGCCTTCAGGAGATCGCGCGCTTCCCGGATGGCGGGGTCGTTGGTGCCGTACGAGACGAGCCCGACTTGCGCGCCGTCGACCGGATCGACCAGCGGCCCCGGCACGATCGTGCGCGCGTGATCGTGCTTCTTCGCCAGGCGGATCAGGTTGGTCGACCAGTCTTCGGGACGCTCGCTGTAGGCCGCGGCCTCGTTGTGACCGGTGCCGCGCGTGAAATACGCCGCCGCCGGATGGTTGGTGCCGGGCAGCGTCCGGTAGCCGATCCCGTCGCCGTCGACATCGGCGTAACGCTTCCATTCCCCCTTCATCCGCGTGAGATCCTCGGCCGACAGCACCTTGCCGCGATCGAGCGGCTTGTCGGGATATTCGAACGGTTTCGCCGGCCAAAGGTTCAGGCCGAGATCGAGGTCGCTCAGCACGATCACGAGCGTCTGCAGCCGCTCGGCCAGGTCCAGCGCGGCGCCGCCGAATTCGAAGCATTCGGCGATCGAGGCGGGAATCAGGCAGATGTGCTTGCCGTCGCCGTGGCCGAGCGTGTACGCGGCCAGAACATCGTCCTGCGCCACGCGCGTCGGCAAACCGGTGCACGGCCCCATGCGCTGGACGTCCCAGATGACGGCAGGGATCTCCGCGAAGTAGGCGTACCCCGCGAATTCGGTCATCAGCGACAACCCCGGCCCTGAAGTCGCCGTCATCGACCGGGCGCCGGCCCACCCCGCTCCGACAACCATGCCGAGCACCGCCAGCTCGTCTTCCGCTTGCACGATCGCGTACGTGGCGTTGCCGTCGGCGTCGCGGCGAAACCGTGGGAGATACTCGCTCAGGCTGTCGACGATGGAGGTGGACGGCGTGATCGGGTACCAGGCCACGAACTGCACGCCGCCGAAGACCGCGCCTAGCGCCGCAGCGCTGTTGCCGTCGATCAGGAAGGTCCCCTCGGTCTTGCGCATCCGTTCGACGCGGAACGGATCGGTCTTGGCCAGATTCGCCGCGGCCCAATCGTATGCGGCCTTGGCCGTTCCATAGTTCAGGGCGATCGCCTTCTGCTTCCCGCTGAAGCTGTGCGACAACGCCGCTTCGATCTCTTTCAGGTCGATGTGCAGCAGGTAGGCCAACGCGCCGACGTACACCATGTTGGCGACGTACGGCTTGAGCTTGGCGTCCGCCCCGGACTGCTTGACCAACGCATCCACCGGCATCGGATAAAAGGTCACGTCGTCGCGCCGGATCGGGAGCGGGTCGTCGACCGGATGGAGACAGATGCCGCCCGGCGCCAGCTTCCGGATGTCATCCGGCATCGACGCCTTGTTCATCGCCACCAGGATCTCGGCCTGCTCGCGCCGGGCCATGTATCCCTCCTGGCTCACGCGAATCGTGAACCACGTGGGGAGCCCCTGGATGTTGGAGGGGAAGAGGCTCTTCCCGCTGACCGGGACGCCCATCTTGTGGATGGCGCGGATCAGCGTGTTGTTGGCGGTCTGGCTGCCGGAACCGTTGACCGTGGCCACGGTGATCGAGAAGTCGTTGACGGTCATGCCATCCCCCCTCGCACTGCCCGGGCGGGCTCTACCTGGATGCCTGTTTCGGCGCTTCGCTCAGCAACTCGAGGTCGATCGTGACTTCGATCTCGTCGCCGACCATGACGCCGCCGGTCTCGAGCGCCTTGTTCCAGGTCAGGCCGAAGTCCTTCCGGTTGAACTTCGTCGAAGCGGAACCGCCGACATGGGAGTTGCCCCAGGGATCCTTCGCGATCTTGGACGGTCCGTCGATCTTGAGGACCACGGGCTTCGTGATGCCGTGGATCGTGAGGTCGCCCGCCATATCGAGCTTGCCGCCCCTGGCTTTCTTCACGCCCGTCGACTTGAAGGTGATCGTCGGGTACTTCGCCACGTCGAAGAAATCGGGGCTCTTGAGATGCTCGTCGCGCTTGGCGATGCGGGTGTTGAGCGAAGCCGCGTCGATCGTGATGTCGGCGGTCGACTTGAGCACGTTCTTCGGGTCGTACTCGACCTTGCCGCTGAACTTTTCGAAGTCGCCCTTCACGGACGAGACCATCAGGTGCTTGACCTTGAACTGGATGGCCGTATGGTTGGGGTCGAGATCCCAACCGGCGAATGCGGAACCGGTGAAAGCCAGGAACGCGAACAGTGCGGCGGGAAGCACGAACTTTTTCATGTGTTGCTCCTCTCGGTCAATGGTTGATTGATGCAACTATATGGACATTAAATATTCATCTCAGGTTTGCGTACGCCTTGCGCAGCACCCCCTTGCAGATGCGAAGATCGTCTTCGGGGATTCCGCGCTTGGCAACTTCGAGGATGCCCTGCACGATCTCGGTCGCCCGATCCATGACCCGTTTCCCGTCGTCGGTCAGGGAAACGATCTTTTCCCGGGCGTCCTTGGGACCGGGCACGCGAACGACCAACCCCTGTGCCTCGATGCCCGCGATGATCCGGGTGAACGTGGCCTTGTCCTTGTCGAGCTTCGCAGCCAGCGCGCACTGCGGCAGCCCGTTCTCTTGCCAGACGTTCACCAGCACGCTCCACTGCTCCGACGTGACGGGAATCCCGTTGAGGGGCAATTCCAGGTTGATGCGCTTCAGGGCAGCCCGCGAAAACTGGGTAGCGAGATTGCCCAGGGAATCCTGCAACGTATACTTCGATGAAGGTTTTCTCATATGGTTTCACTGTGGAACCATATTCCATTCAGGTCAAGCAACGGTCAAGCCACCGATCAGGCGAGGTCGAAACGATCGAGGTCCATGACTTTTTCCCACGCCTCCAAAAAGTCGCGCATGAATTTTTCCTGGGAATCCTTGCATCCGTAGACTTCCGCCAAGGCCCGGAGTTGGGCGTTCGAACCGAAGATGAGGTCGACACGGGTGCCGGTCCACTTGAGTTCGCCCGTTGCGCGATCGCGGCCCTCGAACACGTCATCGGCTTCCGAAGCCGCCTTCCACGTGGTGCCCATGTCGAGCAGATTCACGAAGAAGTCGTTGGTGAGCGTTTCCGGCCGCTTGGTGAAGACGCCGTGCCGGGACTGTCCGCAGTTGGCGTTCAATACGCGCAAGCCGCCCAAGAGAACCGTCATCTCGGGGGCGGTCAGCGTCAGCAATTGCGCTCGATCGATCAGCAGCTTTTCCGGCAATACGGTGTATTCGGTTTTGAGGTAATTCCGGAACCCGTCCGCAGCCGGCTCGAGTACGGCGAACGACGCCACGTCGGTTTGCTCCTGCGTCGCATCCGTGCGTCCCGGCGTGAAGGGAACGGTCACAATTTGGCCGGCATTCTTCGCAGCCAGCTCGACGCCGGCGCATCCGCCCAGGACGATCAGGTCGGCGAGCGAAACCTTCTTCCCGCCTGACTGAGCGCCGTTGAACTCCTTCCGGATTCTTTCAAGAGCCTGCAGCACGGTCTCCAGCCGGGCAGGCTCGTTGACTTCCCAATCCTTCTGCGGCGCGAGACGGATGCGCGCGCCGTTCGCCCCGCCACGCTTGTCGGAGCCGCGAAACGTGGACGCCGACGCCCAAGCCGCCGAGACCAGTTGGGAGACGGTCAATCCCGACGCGAGGATTTTGCCCTTGAGGGCGGCGATGTCCTGCTCGTCGATCAATTCATGGGTGACCGCGGGGACGGGGTCCTGCCACAGAAGATCTTCCGAAGGCACTTCCGTGCCGAGATAGCGCGAGCGCGGTCCCATGTCGCGGTGGGTCAGCTTGAACCACGCCCTGGCGAAAGCGTCCGCGAATTCCTCGGGGTTCTCCCGGTAGCGTCGCGCGATCGGCCCGTAGATCGGGTCGAAGCGAAGGGAGAGGTCCGCCGTGGTCATCATCGGCCGGTGTTTTTTCGACGGGTCGTGCGCGTCGACCACCATGTCCTCTTCGGCCACATCCCTGGCCAGCCACTGATGCGCGCCGGCCGGGCTCTTGACCAGCTCCCACTCGTATTTGAACAGCACTTTCAGATAGCCCATGTCCCATTTGATCGGGTCCGGTTTCCAGGCGCCCTCGATGCCGCTGCCGATCGTATCGCCGCCCTTGCCGCTGCCGAAGCTGCTCTTCCAGCCGAGTCCCTGCTCCTCGATGCCTGCGCCTTCCGGTTCGGGACCGACGAGGGCGGGATCGCCGGCGCCATGGCACTTGCCGAAGGTATGTCCGCCGGCGATGAGCGAGACCGTCTCATCGTCGTTCATGGCCATACGTGCGAAGGTCTCCCGGACGTCGCGGCCGGAGGCGACCGGATCGGGATTGCCGTTCGGACCCTGCGGGTTCACGTAGATCAGGCCCATCTGCACGGCGGCGAGCGGATTCTCGAGATTACGGTCGCCGGTGTAGCGCTTGTCTCCAAGCCACGTGTCCTCGGCCCCCCAGTAAATGTCTTCTTCGGGCTCCCATACGTCCTCGCGCCCGCCGCCGAAGCCGAACGTCTTGAAGCCCATCGACTCCAGGGCGCAGTTGCCGGCGAGGATCATCAGGTCGGCCCAGGAGATTTTCCGGCCGTATTTCTGTTTGATCGGCCAAAGCAGGCGGCGCGCCTTGTCGAGGTTGACGTTGTCCGGCCAGCTGTTGAGCGGCGCGAATCGCTGCGCACCCGAGGAGGCGCCGCCGCGGCCGTCGCCGGTGCGGTAGGTGCCTGCGCTGTGCCACGCCATCCGGATGAAGAGCCCCCCGTAGTGACCGTAGTCGGCCGGCCACCAGTCCTGCGAGTCGGTCATCAGCGCATGGAGGTCCTTCTTCAGTGCCTCCAGGTCGAGTGTCCTGAATTCCTCGGCGTAGCTGAACGCCTCGCCCATCGGGTTGCCCATGGGAGAATGCTGATGAAGGATCTTCAGGTTCAACTGGTTCGGCCACCAGTCCCGGTTATCTCTACTCATCGCTGCCCTCCTTGCGTATCGGCCCCTGGCGGATCGACCGTCCCGCGATCAGTAATTCAATACGAGCGCCGCGGCCAGAACAGTGTCGGTCTGTTTCAACGTGGCCGGGAACGGTTCGTGGTCGTATTTCACGAGATAGCTCGTCTTCATCGACAGGATGTCGGTCAACGATGCGGTAAGCGCCGTCTCCGAGATCACCCTGTAGTGCTTCGAATTGGAAAAATCGTGCAGGTATTCGGCGGTCTGCGAAAACCGGCTTTTGGGGGAAAGCGCGTATTCGTACTTCCCGAAGGCGCGCCCCGTGAGAAACGTCTTGCTCGTGTTGTCGGTGTAATCTTCCTTCGTCTCGTTCAGGCCCGCCTCGCACAGCAGGAAATGGGCGGGGCCGATGAGCAGCTTGTAGCCCGCCCCGAGGCCGCCGTAGTAGCGCTGATCAAGCCCGGCGAACCGGTTCTTGTTCCAGCCCGCGAGGGCGTAGCTGTAGATCCTTTCGGTGAAGGCGTAATCGAGCCGCAGCTCGGTCGAATAGTTTTCCGTAGTCGTCGCGCCCTTGTCCTTCGAGAACATGGCCCCGACGAACCAGGAACCGGTCAGCGGATCCGAAAACTTGTATTTCAGCAGGTTCTTCGCCGCCAGCGTCTGCGTTTTCGTGTTTCCGGACGTCTGGACGTAGCTGAGCTCGGCCTGGTCGCTCAGCGCCTTTGCGGGTTTATCGTCGGCCGCGGAAGCGGTGCCGGCACATGCAAGCAGGGAGAGGCAGACGAAGATGATCCATTTGTTGAGCATGCCGTATCTCCTTTGGGTCTTTGGATGATCAGCCGGCCGGGACGACTTCCGAGGTGCAATGGCCGCACCGCTTGGCCTGGAGCGGGATATCGGTCAGGCACCAGGGGCAGGGACGGGTCGTCGGCGCCGCGGGCGCGGGGGCCGGCGCCTTCATCTTGTTGACCTGGCGGATCAGGAGGAACAGGACGAAGGCGAGGATCACGAAGTCGATCACGGTGTTGACGAACAGGCCGTAGTTGATGGTTGCAGCCCCCGCCTTCTTCGCGTCGGCAAGCGAGGCGAATCCCTTTCCGGACAGGTCGATGAACAGGTTCGAGAAATCGACCTTGCCGAGAATCAGCCCCAGCGGCGGCATCAGGATGTCGCCGACGACGGACGTGATGATCTTCCCGAAAGCACCGCCGATCATGATGCCGATAGCCATGTCGACCACGTTGCCTTTCATGGCGAACTCCTTGAACTCCTTCAGCATGCGACACCTCCCCGTCCGGATTTTTTATTCAACCGCGATACATAAGACATGACATATCCTGGCCCCGTCTGCAATATGATGTAAATTTCATCAGCCGAAAGGAGACGGGAATGAAAAAGTATGGCGCGGAGTTCTTCGGCACGTTCTGGCTGGTTCTCGGCGGGTGCGGGAGCGCCGTCCTGGCCGCCGCTTTTCCGGGCGTGGGCATCGGCCTGCTCGGCGTTGCCCTGGCCTTCGGCCTGACCGTCCTGACGATGGCCTACGCAATCGGGCATATTTCCGGCTGTCACCTGAATCCGGCGGTTTCCGTCGGGCTGTGGGCGGGCGGTCGCTTTCCCACCGCGGAGCTCGTCCCGTACATCGTCGCGCAGGTCCTGGGCGCGGTTGCCGGGGGAGCGGTCCTCTACGTCATCGCCTCGGGAAAGGTCGGCTTCGATGTTGCCGGGGGCTTTGCTTCCAACGGCTACGGCGCCCATTCGCCCGGCGGGTATTCCCTGCTGTCCGCCCTGGTCTGCGAAGTCGTCATGACCATGATGTTCCTGCTCGTCATCCTCGGCGCAACCGACAAGCGGGCACCGCAAGGCTTCGCCCCGCTGGCCATCGGCCTGGGGCTCACCCTGATCCACCTGATCAGCATCCCGGTCACCAATACATCGGTCAATCCGGCCCGCAGCACGGGTGTCGCGCTGTTCGCCGGAGACTGGGCGATCGCACAGCTCTGGCTCTTCTGGGTCGCACCGATCGCGGGCGCCCTTCTCGGCGCCGTGATCTACCGCATGATCGGCGCCACGGAGGAATGAACCGCCCTCAATGACCATAAGCCAATGATGTACATCTGATTATCCGGCTGCTGCATGGGTTCCGGGATCGAACTCCCGTCCGAAAATTATTCAAGCAACCCGGCGCGGGGTTCGATCACGACGGCGCCAGGACAATGGTCTTCCCTGCGCTCACGCGTCGGGCAATCGCCTGACCGATCGAACCTGTCCCGATGACAACAATCACGTCGCTCATTGGAATTTCCTTTTTGGACTAGACCAGCGAATCCTTGTCGTATCCGATCCGGACGATCTCGATCTTCGCCGGATCCGCCGTTCCCAGATGGTGCCGCGTATCCGCCAGCGCGATGTGCTTGGCCGGAGGCGCAAATGGCCAAGCGAAGCATTCCATCCCCCTTTACGCCCTTTTCCCCAGATCGTACGCCTGCTTCATCGCCGGACTCCCCACGATCTCGCCGACCTTCCACGCCCCGGTCCCGTAGACGACCCCTTTTTCGCGGGCCTTTTCCAGGCAGTCGACGAACCCCCGAAAACCCTCGAGCGTCCGATCCAGCAGCGCTTTCTGCCCGACTGCCGCAGTCATGATGAAATACATTTCCTTGTTCCGGATCTCGGTATATCTCGCGACCGTCCGGTCGATCAACGTCTTCATCTGCCCGTTCATGCTGAAGAACCAGACCGGTGTGGCCATCACGATCACGTCGGCGCCGATCATTTTCTCCAGAATCTCCGCCATGTCGTCCTCGTGGACGCACTTGCCGCCGTTGCCCTGGCAGGCATCGCATGCGGTGCAGTAATTGATCGTCTTGTCCCTCAAGAAGATCTTTTCCGCCTCGTGTCCCACTTCCCTTGCCCCGAGCGTGAACTGGTCGCACAAGAGGTCGGAGTTACCGCCCTTTCTCGGGCTTGCGGACAAAACCAGCACCTTCTTTGCCATCATGTCATCCCCTTCTATCTGTCAGTTTGTGCACCGCACGTTCAATCGGAGACTTTTTCCATCCACTCGGCGGCCTTGCCGTCCAGATGTTCCTGGATGGCAAGATGCGTCATCGCGGAGTCGTTCGAAGCGCCATGCCAATGCTTCGTTCCGAAAGGGATCGAGACGACATCCCCCGGCCGGATCTCCTCGACCGGACCGCCCCAACGCTGGATCCGCCCCACCCCTTCCGTCACGATCAGCGTCTGCCCGAACGGATGGGTGTGCCATGCGGTCCGGGCCCCGGGCTCGAACGTCACGCGACCGACCGATGTGCGCGCCGGGCCCGTCGGATTGACGAGCATCGTCACGCGCACCGAGCCGGTGAAATATTCATCCGGCCCCTGGGTGGACGGCTGCACCCCGCTCCGCGTGATGCGGATCGCCTGCGGATCCTCCGTGCCCTCGCCGGGAACGGGCGCATTCCCGGCCTCGTTGATGCACCCGATCGCGTTCAATGCCCTCGGATATCCGACATACGGCAGCAGCTGGGTGACGACGTCCAGCAGCAGCTCTTTGCCGTTCCCGACGTTGATGTTGCCCTGGATATGCCCTTTCAGCTGTGATTCGCATCCGCCCAGCGACAGGATCATGGAGAACGTCAGCAGCTCGCGCGTCCCGATCTCCAGTCCCGTCCGCGTCAGGTAGTCGCCGAAGCAGTTCGCCGACAGATATTCCTGGATGTGAAGCTGATCGGGCGGCGAGTCCCGATACATCCGGTCGATCAGGTCGCCGAAGATCGCCTTCTGGAGTTCCAGCCCCTTCGCGCGCCGCGTTTCCGGCGTCGTCGTGGACTGGCCTTCCAGCGGCAGCTTGATCCCCCTGCCTGCCAGGATTTCGTTCGTGGCGTGGATGAAATCGTAGACCTTCGCGATGCCCACGTAAGGGACTGCCTGGTAGACGATTTCCTTCACTTCGACCGGGGTGACCCCGATGTTCAGTGCACCGCCCAGCATCACCTTGTATTCGCCCAAGGCCTGGCTCGCGATCATCGACCCGAGGATGACGATCAACCTTGTCATGGCATCCAGCGTTCCGTGACGAAGGACTTCATCGAACGCGAAGTTGTCGAAGAGCTCGATCAACTCCGGGTCCGTCACCTTCAAGGTCGACTTGTGGTTCGGGAAAAGCGCGTCGTGATTCCTGTTGGCCGCTTCGCTGATTGCCATGTCGTCACCCTTGCCCGACCTAAAGGCCGGTCCTCTTTTCCAGCGCTTCCGGATACCGTGCGCCCTCGATCTCGATCTTCGCGGCGGCGTCCTCGATCTCGCGCAGATCCCCGGGCGTCAGGTCGAGATCGACCGCCCCGATGTTCTCGTCCAGTCGATGCAGCTTCGTCGTGCCCGGGATGGGGACGATCCACGGCTTTTTCGCCAGGAGCCACGCGAGGGCGATCTGCGCGGGGGTCGCATGCTTCCTGCCCGCGATGGCGGCGAGCAGGTCGACCAGCGCCTGGTTCGCCTTGCGCGCCTCCGGCGTGAAGCGGGGGACGATGTTGCGGAAATCGTTCTTGTCGAACGTCGTGTTCTCGTCGATCTTTCCCGTGAGGTATCCCTTGCCCAGCGGGCTGAAGGGGACGAAGCCGATGCCAAGCTCCTCGAGCGCCGGAATCAGCTCCTCCTCCGGACGCCGCCACCAGAGCGAGTATTCGCTCTGCACCGCCGTGACGGGCTGGACGGCATGCGCGCGACGGATCGTCTTGACCCCGGCCTCGGAGAGGCCGAAATGCCGGACCTTGCCTTCCCGGATCAGTTCTTTCACGGCTCCGGCGACTTCCTCGATCGGTACCTCCGGGTCGACGCGGTGTTGGTAGTAAAGATCGATGACGTCGGTCCTGAGCCGCTTGAGCGAGCCCTCGACGCTCTCACGGATGCGTGCGGGAGAACTGTTCTGCCCCTGCTGCCCATGGGCGTCGAGCCCGATCCCGAACTTGGTGGCGATCGCCACCTGCCCGCGGAACGGAGCGAGCGCCTCGCCCACCAGCTCTTCGTTCACGTGCGGGCCATAGACTTCCGCGGTATCGAAGAAGGTGATTCCGCGCTCGACGGCTTTCCCGATGAGCGCGATCATCTCCTTTTTGTCCGCAGGGGGGCCGTAGGCCATGCTCATCCCCATGCAGCCAAGCCCGAGGGCGGAGACTTCCAGACCGGTTTTTCCCAATATTCGTTTATTCATGATGGTCTCCTTTTTTGTGTCCGCTACTCGGACTTGAGCGACGCCATGTCGATGGAGAAGCGGTATTTCACGTCGGACTTGACCAGCCGTTCGTACGCTTCGTTGACCTTCTGCATTGGGATGACCTCGACGTCGGCGGTGATTCCGTGCTTGCCGCAGAAGTCGAGCATCTCCTGCGTTTCGGCGATGCCGCCGATGATCGAGCCGGAGACGCTTCGGCGCCCGAACAGCAGGCTGAAGGCCGAGACGGGGAACGGTTTTTCCGGGGCGCCCACGAGCGTGAGGTTGCCGTCGCGGCCGAGCAGGTTGATGTACGCATTGACGTCGTGATCCGCGGAGATGGTGTCGAGGATAAAGTCGAAGCTGGCTGCGTGCTTCGCCATCTCTTCGGCATTGCGGGAGACGACGACCTCGTCGGCGCCCAGGCGGAGCGCGTCCTCCTTCTTGTTCGGCGAGGTGGTGAAGACGACGACGTGAGCACCGAACGCGCGGGCGAACTTGACGCCCATATGCCCCAGTCCGCCGAGGCCGACCACGCCCACTTTCTTGCCTGTGAGATTTCCCCAGCGGCGCATGGGCGAGTACGTCGTGATCCCGGCGCACAGCAGCGGCGCGACGCCGGCCAGGTCGAGGTTGGCGGGGACGCTCAGGACGAAGTGCTCGTCGACCACGATGCTTTCCGAGTAGCCGCCGTAGGTGACGCCCCCGAGGTGCTTGTCCGGCGAGTTGAAGGTGAGCGTCTGATTCGGGCAAAGCTGCTCGAGCCCGTCCTTGCAGTTCGGGCAACTGTGGTCCGAATCGACCAGGCAGCCGACGCCGACCAGGTCGCCGGCCTTGAACTTCGTGACGGCGGAACCGACGCCGGCGACGCGCCCGACGATCTCGTGGCCGGGGACGCAGGGGTAGACCGTGGGCATGATGCCGCTCCACTCGTTGCGGACCGTGTGCAGGTCGGAGTGGCAGATGCCGCAGTACAGGATCTCGATCCGCACGTCGCGTTCGGTCGCATCGCGTCGCGGGATCGTGGTGGCGGCCAGCGGCGATGTCGCACTGGCGGCGGAATAGGCTTTGGCGTTGAACATGGGATGTCCTCCTGCGGTTTGGTGTTTTTCGATGATTCCAAGGTACCCGCGAAAAGGCGGACAGCGGTAGACCAATCCTGCGCAATTATTGCCTGATCGTACGATCCGCCGGATAGCCGTTGTATCGCGAAGGAGGGTCGGGTAGCATTGATACAGGAGGATTTCATGAAATACGAGGCCTTGGAGCGACAGAATGAGGGTGACGGCACGGGATTCGCCATTGAATCCCTCGCGAGAAGCATTGCCCGATGGACCGACAAGGGCGAGTTGCACACATCCGCCGTCGCGGGGCTATCCCTGTTCCGCCGGGAGGAGCCGTCCGAACCGATCAGCGGCGTGTACGAACCGAGCGTTTGCCTGGTCGCCCAGGGCGCCAAGCGCGTGTTGCTCGGGGACGACGCGTTTGTCTACGACGCGCAGCATTACCTGATCACGTCCGTCCACCTGCCCACGATCGTCCAGATCATCGAGGCAAGCCGGGAGAAGCCCTACCTGGGACTCCGGCTGATGCTCGATCCGCGCGAGATTTCCCAGCTGATGGTCGACAGCAATCTCCCGCCGCCGCGGGCGCAGCAGTCAAGCCGGGGCATGGCGACCGGCGAGGTTACGCTGCCGCTGCTCACCGCCTTCCAGCGGCTGATCGACCTGCTGGGCGAACCGGCGGACATCCCGATCCTGGCGCCGATCATCCAGCGGGAGATCGTCTACCGCCTGCTCGTGGGCGACCAGGGGGCGCGGTTGCGGCAGATCGCGTCGGCGGGAAGCCAGAGCCACCAGATCGCGCGGGCGATCGACTGGATGAAGGCGAACTTCGCGCGGCCGTTGCGGATCGACGAGCTCGCCGGGCAGGCGCGCATGAGCGCTTCAACGTTCCACCACCATTTCCGGTCGATGACCGCCCTGAGCCCCCTGCAATACCAGAAACAGCTCCGCCTGCGGGAAGCCCGGCGCCTGATGCTGTCGGAGCAGATGGACGCCGCGACCGCCGCGTTCCAGGTCGGCTACGAGAGCCCCTCTCAGTTCAGCCGCGAGTACAACCGCACATTCGGGGCGCCGCCATTGCGCGACGTCGCGAAGCTTCGGCAATCGACGGCTGAAGCGAGGGCGTAGGCCGCCGGCTCCGCTCGTATCATTCTTCGGAGGGTTTGTCGCCTGCGGCAGATTCGATCTGCTTCACGATCCGGTCGAAATCGCTTTCAAACAGCCGGTCCTGGACGATGCGATACTTTTCGAATTCGCTCTCGGCATGGGCCTTGGCCAGTTCCGCCGTGACCTTGCCGGCATTTTGCAGGATGTCGCGCTCGGTGAACTCCAGGAAGGCATCCAGCCGCTTGGCCCAGTCCTCCATGGTCATGGGAATCTTCCGCAGGGCGCGCTCCTCGGCCAGGTCGAGATAGGCGTTGACGATGCGTCCCAGGGCTCCCAGTTCCTCCTTGGTCAGGTAGTTCTTGGCCACCGCCACATCGGTTTTCACGATCTTGCCGTCGGGGGCCTTTTCCCATGTGGTCAGTCCCATATTGACCTTGGTGCTGTCGGCCCGCCGCAGGATCAACTCGGCAGCGGTGTGACCGTGAATGGCAAAGTGCAGCTTGTTCTGGACCTTGGCAAAAAAGGACTTGGTGGTCGGCGCCTCGGAATTGTAATCGACGCTGGTGGCGTAGATGTCGGTGATCTTCTGGTAAAAGCGCCGTTCGCTGAGGCGGATCTCGCGGATCTCTTCGAGCAGCCGCTCGAAATAATCCTCGCCCAGAAACGCGCCGTTCTCCATGCGCTTCCTGTCCAGCACATAACCCTTGATGGCGAACTCCCGCAGCACCTGGGTTGCCCACTGGCGAAACTGGGTTGCACGCACCGAGCTGACCCGGTAACCGACGGAGATGATGGTGTCGAGGTTGTAGAACTCAACATTTCTGGCCACCTGCCGGCCACCTTCGGCTTGAACTGTCCGGAATTTCCGGAGAGTTGCCTCCCGCGTCAGTTCCCCGGATTCATAGATGTTTTTCAGGTGCTCGCTGACCGTACGCACATCCACTGCGAACAGTTCGGCCATCAGCTTCTGCGTTAGCCAAACGGTTTCGGCCTCATAGCGCGCCTCGATACTTTGTTCCCCGGCCTGGCCGGTGAAGATGAGAAACTCCGCCGTGGAGTTGCGAATCAGCTTTTTGTCGTGGTCGGTCATGACATTCCCACCCCTCATTCCATGTCCAGAAAATTGAAGCGGCCGCACCGCAAAAGATTTTCTCTGGCACGTTCTGCATTTTCACGAGCCTGAGGGTCTTCAGCTTTCAAGCCAGCTTTTAGAATGCACTTGGCCTCGTCAGCGGAAACGTACATATGGGTGTCTCGGGCCATGGCTTCAATGATTTTCGCAAAACATTCAACGGCTAAAGGCGGGGAATATGGGAGCAGTTTGTTCAAGGTTCTCAGCTCCATGGAAAGCCCCGCATTCTTTTCGCGCCCGAAATCAAGAATCTTCGAGTAAGAGCGCAAACGCCACTCGGGATCCAGACATTCCGCTTCCAGCCAATAGGTGAATTTTTGAAGTTCCAGCCGCTCAGCGCCATCAAGACGCCAATCGAAATAGGCGATGACGCGATCGACCAACTCTTTGTCCAGGTTTTTGCTGCTGTTTCTCAGGGTGCGGCCGACATGGTCGAAGAGTTGCGCCCAACGTTGCCGATCATCGCTGGTCTTGTCGTAATAACGCGCCAGAAGGCTTTCGTCCCCCGTCAGGGGGTGGACTTTCCAAAGGTAGTAGGTGAATAAGTGCTGGCCCAGCTTGTCGACAAGATCCTTACCATCGTTTTTTGTGGCCGTCAGAACATTCAAATGGTCAAGAGCGTATTCGTAATCCTCCCGCATAACCTCAAAAGTCCGCTTGACCGGCGGGTTATATCGAATATAGCTCTCGAATGCATCGCGCCAAATAGGCTCATTAATTTTAGGGAACATAACTTTTCTTTGTTCAATGGCCCAATCCCGATTGAGGACGCAGAGGTTCCCAAAGTGCATCCCCAATAGCGCATGTTCGGGCCGGGTTAGGGGCAATTCGGCATCCTTGGACATGCGCTTCGAGAGAATGTCCGTCACCTCCGGCACGGTATCTTCAGAATTTTGTCGGCGAATCCAGAAACCAAAATTAACGAGAGATTCAAGCGCCCGGCTGCGGGTGTTGTTGATGGCCTCGGTGATTTGATCGTCACGGTTGAGCAGTACGGGGCGGTCGCGGTCTAGCCGCCAGTCAAACTGGATGCACACATGTTGGAGCAGATTGGCGAGACCGTCCCTAGCGGTAGCCGGGACGCCCGTATCCTTGTTCACGCATGCGTCGATGAAATCAACCACTGCACGCCGTGAACTTCCCCAGTCCGGATGATCGCGTGATTCATCCCGCGGCTTGGGCAGGCCTTCCACTCGCTCCGGGTCCGGATGCAACAAAATCCACGCGCAGAATTCGATCCATTGATCCAGTTTTTCGACATTCTTGTCCTTGACGAATTCCTGCATGGATTTGACCATGACGGAGACATAGATCGGCCGTGCAATCTTGTCACGATGTGCCATCCAGAAAGCCAGGCGCGCAGCATCTGGAGCAATCCTCTCACTGAACAGGGACTGAAAAACACCGGAAAGCGCGGAGATATTGATTTCAACCAGCCAATTGTCCTTTTCCCGAGACCCCTCATTCCATTCATTCAAGTAGGCCAGAAGCTCGTCGTCCTTGAGAATTTCAAGGTCTTCGGAGGATTTCGGACTCCGGTAGGTGACGACACCGCCGCTCATCTCGCCATAAGGCGAATAGCTGTCATCAGAAATGGATTCGGCCTGCGCTTCACCCTCCAACTCATTGAAAGAGCGTTGATACTCTCCGGTCAGCAATGCTGCGAACGGGCGTAGCTGCATGCGATGGAAATGACGTTGGCGTTGTTGAAAAGCCTCTTCGCTGTAACGCTCGCCCATCCACTCACGGAAATCCTCTTTAGATGGGCCGCTGAGGATGGCGTCAAAAATGGCTGTTCGCTCGCCCTCGCTGAGTAAACGGAGACCAAAATGCTCGCTGACTTTCCGGACCATCAGTTGAAACTCGTAGTGATGCTCCCACTTCGAATAATCGTCGTGACCAAGGATCAGTTCGCGTATCCAGGGAAAAGTTTGATCGTTCGGATGTGTTGCGTAGAGTAGCTGACGCAGACGTCTGAACACTTTCCAGCGCTGGCTTCGTAATACACGATCCAACACTTCAATGGATTGCGGATCCTTGTCGTAAACTTGCCCGCAGGCAAAGGCCATCGTATGAACCAAGGTGTCCTTGACGTTCTGATAGTCAGGATTCAGCTTGTCCAACCTGCGGCACCAGATTTCGGAATAGTCTTCACCACGGCTTGTGTCGAGATCTTCCGTGTGCGTTCCCATCCGAATCATGTTTGCGGTCGCGGCAATCAATATACGGGCAACATGAAAAGGCTCTCTCTCGGCTAATGGGCGAACACCTTTTTCAATGATCTGTTGATATTCCCATGGATCAAAACGAGGGACCGGTTCAAGTGCGGTATTCCGGGCTTCCGGATTTTCTTTGCGGCGAGAACGCTTTTCCTCTTCTTTTGGGTCAGGTTGAAATGCAATTACGTATTGAACGATCTCTTGAGCAGCGGCAAGTGGCTTCCCAGACTCGCCCCCCCATTTTTGAAGGATGTTTACGATTAACTCGTCTTCGCCCCACCGATATGGAGATTGGAGAAACTTCTTGATCAATGGCTTGAGGCGAAGCGATAGACCAAGATCCGGCAGATCACAACCAATGGAAAATATTTCATGCAAGATACGGGGATTATCTGTCGGTTTCAGGCCGAGAATAATGTCAACAACCTGTTCTGCCGAACGCACGGAAACTTTTTGAAGGTAAAAAATGGGCCACCAGATCGGGGCGAGAATCTGCCCATCCCCCGTAGCTTCGACATTAGGGGGGAGGTTGAAAAAGCCATTCTGGGCGAGTGGAGCAATCCAGGCAGGGTTGTCAACATTCTTAAAGAAAAATGCGTAATTGGCACCACGACGCTTGATCAATTCAAATAGCTTATCAAAATCATCTTGATCCGGGTTTGGCTTTAAGAGAATCGCCTGAATAGCGCCCTGGTCTTGCGCGGTGATCGGCGCCAGCAGACCGATAATCAAGCGCTCGGCCAGAGAAAGCTGCTGGCCAAAAAAAACATCGTCAATTTTAATCTTGTGGTGCGCAAACCCTTCAAATGTATTCCATAAGTTGTGAAATCGTTCTGATTTCTCTGACTTGATGCCTTGGTCCAATGTTTCATACATTGGATCAAGCTGGTTCATCACGGCATGGATCTGATCTTTCCTTGCTGGTATCTGGTTTAACTCAAGATAACGATCCACGTTGCGAATGGTTTTATCCAATCCTGTATCAATTTTTTTCCCCTTCCATGCGCCATCGTAACGTTTCTTGTCAGAACTTAATCGGGAGTAAAGACTGTCTCTCATCCCCCGGAAACCTGGCCTGGATTCCTGAATCTCAGTTTCACCGAAAACGCGGGGCAGCTTTTCCAGGAGTTCTCTCAATGACTGAGCCGCTTGAGCGTACCGATCTGGATTATAGGTATTCTTTACCGCATAAATGGCCCCGAGATACCAATCGCCCAGAGGGTATTTTGTAGATTTGACACTTCCGAGAATCTCGATGACTTGTTGTTGCGTCGGCGTCAACTCGATGGGGCCAGTCTCTAAAAGATCCGTTTGACTCTCAGCCATTGATGCAGGCCCCCTTACGCCACCGTGGAGTTCCACCACCATTTCCGGTCGATGATCGCCCTGATGAGCCCCCTGCAAGTCCGGAAACAGCTCCACCATTGCGGGACTTCGCGAAGCTTCGGCAATCGACGGCTGAAGCGAGGGCGTAGAACGGATCACCTTGGCGATCACTCTGCATCCTGCACACCGCGGCATTTCGGATACGTGATGCAGCCCCAGAATCCCTTTCCGGCATTCGCCCCCTGTCTGGCTACCCGTTTCACCATTGCACCCCCGCAACGGGGACATATGGGAGCGAGGACAGGGGCGTTGGCAACTTGTGCTGACTGCGCAGCGAGGCCTGAAGCCCGGTTGTCTTGGTCTGTCTTGTGGATCTCCATGGCGATGCGCGCCCTGTCGATCATTCTCGCGAGCGCCGTGCTATCGATCAGTTCGATGTTCCGGCCTTTTGCAAATGACTGCGCCTCGGCGGTGAAAACGCCGGAGGTCACGACGAAACCGCCGGTCGCTCCCTCAGCAGCCATCACGCCGAAAAGTTCCCGGACGATGTTGACGGATACTTTGTAGGCGCGCCACTGCTTGCATTGGACCAGGAATACCTCGTTGTCCCGGCTGAGCTTCAAATCGACGCCGCCGTCCGCACCGCCACCACCGGTTTCCGTGACCGCGTATCCTCGCATCCGGAACGCCTGCCCCACGAGAAGTTCGAAATCGCCCCAAGACATATTTCGCAGCGCATTGCCGGATTGATCGTTGGCAACGTCGCGGACAAGCCCCTGACGTTTGCGGGATCCCAGGAGCGATGCGACTGCGCCGGCCAGAAACATCAGGGGGACCACGTACTGGGCGAACGCGGCGAGACCCTTGAAAACACTGGTGACCATTAATTGGCCCACTTGCCCTGGAGCGGCGCTGGAAGATACCGCCGCGGTTGCGTACCAGTGGAGGACAAGATATGCAATGAGAGCCAAAACGCAATCAATCCACCAAGGCAGCAGGGCGGCGATTTCATAAAGTTCTTCAAGTGTGCTTTTGTTCTTTTTCCTCGCCATAATCCCCTCTGCGATTATTAAAACCGACTCAGGATGTCTTCCCTTTTCTTCTCGTATTCCATGTCGGTCAGCAACCCTTGATCTTTGGCCTTCTTGAGGAGCGCCAACTGATCCACGAGATTTTGCCCTGATCCCGGTCTCGCCGTTTCCTCAACCTTGGAAGGGGCGGCCGATACTTCTTTCTCCGGGGACTTGAGGAGCACGCTGTCCACCTTGTTGAGCGCAACCATGACCCGATAGCTCTGCTGATACTGCTTGAATGTATCCAACTCGCGACGTTTCTGGAGGTAATCGTTGATGACCGCGATAGCTGCAATCCGATTCTGATCCATAGGGTGGTTGCTGTAGGCCACCGAGTTCTCCCCGGAATTTTCCACTCGCGCGATATAGGCAAGTCGCTTGTTCTCGACATCCTGACAGAACGCGTTAACTTCGTTCCTCCTGGCTGTCGTCTGATTGAAGATGGACGAATTGAACCGTTTCACTTTCTGTTGACAATCTGCTTGCCCCTTGACGACTTCCTGCTTCATAGCGGCAAGTTCTTTCTCCTGTTGCCGCTTCAACCGACTGAAGAAGTCAGCGCCCCGGATCGAATCGAAGCCCGCCTTGCGGGCGATGGCGACTCCGATGGCATCCGCTTCTTCTTCGTCGAGGCGGGAATATGAGGCGGTAGTCGTCTTCGCGAAATCGAGAAGGGCCCCCCTGTTCTTCTTCGATAATGCGGCACCGATGACGGCCAAGCCAGCGACGGTGGAGGAACCGTCCTTCTGGGAGCGGATACGATGCTGAAGAAGAGAATGCCCGAGTTCATGTGACAGAACGAACGCCAGTTCATCATCGCTGGTGGCCTGCGCAAGCAGGCCGGTGTAAATGTAGATGTACTTCCCGCCTGCCACGAACGCATTGACCATCCGTGGGTCGGTATCGAGAACCCGAACGATCCAGCTACTGGTGTCAGCCCCCATGGCGCCCAGAAGCTTATTGACAAGAGCGTCGAGTTTTTTAACTCGATCGTCGGTAACAAGGTAGACCTTCCCCCCATCGAATTCGCCGGTCGATAACAGCTTGTCGTCGAACTCTTGCGCCCGCCTGACCGCTTCGGCGGGGATTGAGGAATTCAGCGTATCGACGAGAACTTCGATGTCATGCTGGTCGGCAGCGAAAGCGCCACCGCAAGCCAGAAGGAGAACGATCGAAAGCGCGACGATGGCTAAATATGTTCTTCGATAAATTATCAACTTCATGTTGCCCCCAAAAATTGTCGGTCCCATGTTCCACTGATCGCCAATTGCCACGGATTTTCCAGAGAACATGGTTACTCTGTTACCAGTGTCGTGGACGGTCTCACAAAAGAGGAGACCAATCCATCCAATGTCATGTTTTCCGCGATGGCATCGTGAGGGATCAGCAGGTATTGCCACGGCTTCCCCACGTTTCCGGTTGCGTGGTCCGACGGGCGCTGCCACCACGCCTGAGGCGAAGGTCAGCAAGGAATTCACGGAATAGAAGGATAGCACCTACACCGGCCTGGCGGGCGACCCGCGGTTGGATTTCGGCCAGGCCCCATCTGATAAATGCAACATGGCGTTCTTCCCCGCCAGTGCGCGTTGCGATTGCCCGTTCTCGTGCCAGACGTTCCCCAGCACGCTCCACTGTTCGGACGTCACGGAGATCTCATGGGAGGGACCGGCCAGACCGGAATCGGAGGTAGTCCCGATGGAATCGAATCAGCGTGAGGAGGATTCCACCGGAGGAAGTCATGAAATTCTATTGCCTTGGATATTACGACGAGAAGAAGTGGGAGAAATCCCCCGAAGCCAAGCGCGAGGCCTTCACGGACGAATGTTTCGCGTACGATGAGCTGCTGAAGAAGGGCGGACACTTCGGGGGCGGGGACGGCCTGAAGGGCACGGGCGAGACCCGGACCGTCCAGTGGAAGCGGGACAAGGCGGTCGTGACCGACGGGCCTTACGCGACGGCGAAGGAGTCACTGGGCGGGATCCTGATCCTTGAGGCGAAGAACCTCGACGAGGCCGTCGCGCTGATCTCGAACCACCCCGGGATCAAGGCGGGCCCTTTCGAGATACGCCCCGTAGAAGACATGTCGGGCGTGATCGCAGAGAGCGCGAAGCGCCGGGCGAGGAAGACGCGGAAAGCGGCTTGAAGGCCAGTCGGCTGTTTCCTCCTCACCCGCCCCTGCGATTTTCCTCGAACATTTCGGCGGGCATCGGGTGGCGAAGGCGCCAGACCATCCGGATCGGTTTCTCCCCTTCGTATCGCACGAGTTCGGCTGCCGGCCCCAGGTAGGTGTACGGCACTGTCGCGCGGTTTCGCGCTTTCACATCCCGGGCAAACAGCAGCACCGAATATCCACGCGAATCGAAGTGGATCAGCTCCTGCCCCTGCCGCCCTTCCTGCGTCGCGTTTGCCTGCGACTCCCAATGAAGCAGCTCCCGGCTGATCGGGTAGTCCGCGTACATCGTGGTCGGGGAAAAATCGTGCTCGGTCTTCTGGAACGTGACGAGGAGGACATACGCCCGCAATTCGTGGACAGGGATAACCCCCTGCCCAGTCGGCCCCGTCGTCAGAAAGGAAGCCAGCCCGAGCGCCGCGTTTATGTCCAGGCTCGAATAGGTCCCGTGCAGTTCCAGCTCGCAGGGGAACGGCAGTTCGGGACGGATGCCGGCAATGCGCGAATTTTCGGCCGCCCATTCCAGGATTTCCTCCAGATCCGCCAGCGCCGAAGGGTTTTCCGCGAAACGTGCGAAGGAATCCGTTGCCGATTCGAACCTTCGGGCGGCGCTTCTTCCCCAAACGCGATACGAGGCCGTCAATGCATTGCGGTCGCTCAATGCCTCGGCCCCATCGCCCTGCCCTTGTCGAAGATTGGTGACCAAGCTACGCAAACGCTCGATCTCGGCCGGCCCCTTGATCGAAGCGGCGCGAACCATCGCCTTCTTCATTTCGCCCGGATCCGGATCGGCCGAAGGAGGAACGATGCCCGCCTTGGCTTTCCACCCGCTCCAGCTTTCCGCCACCAGAAGTTGCTCCGGTTCGTAGTCGTGGTATTGCAGGAAATTCCCGAAGGTCAGCTTCTGCCCACCGGTTTCCGCGACGAACGACTGGATCCGCTCGGTCACCTGTTCGGACAGGTTCCGCAGATTCTCCCGGATATTCGCGAGGACATGTTCCCGGGCCACCCGCTCGAGCCGGATTGCGCAACCCGACGGCAGATGGGGGAAATCCTGCTCCAGCTCCCGCTCGATGCCGTACCGGTGTCTCGGGAGGAGCGCCTTCAGCTTCCGGTCGATCCGGTACTTTCGATGGGCCTGACCGACTAGGTCGATGACGGTGAGACATTCCTTTTCGGGGGCGTGGCGCAATCCGCGCCCGAGCTGCTGCAGGAACACGGTAAGGCTCTCCGTGGGCCGAAGGAACAACACCGTGTTGACCTCGGGTAGATCCACGCCCTCGCTCAGCACGTCCACCGTGAATAGGAACCGGAGCTCGCCGTTCCTCAACGATTCCTGAAGTCGCCTTCGTTCCTCGTCCCCCGTGGTACCCGTGAGGAAAGCGGACGGGATTCCGGCCTGGCAAAACGATTCCGCCATGAAAGCCGCATGCCGCACACCGGCGCAGAAGCCGATTCCCCGGACTCTGGAAAGGTCCGGTTCGTACCGGTAGAGGGCATCGACGATCGCGCGCAACCGCTGACCGGCAAGCGCGTGGGCGCCCGTATAAACGTTTTCCAATTCCGACTCGACATACTTCCCGTTCCGCCAGAACCGGTCCGCATCGAGACCGACCGGGTCGGAAACGCCGAAATAGTGAAACGGACACAGCAGCTTTTCCGCGAGCGCTTCCGGCAGGCGAATCTCCGCCGCGAACCGGTGGCCGAAATCGGCTGCAATCGATTCCCCGTCCAGCCTTTCCGGCGTGGCGGTTAGGCCTAGCAGCACCTTGGGGAAAAATTGCTCGAACACCGGCCGATAGCTTCTTGCCGGTCCGTGATGGACTTCGTCGACCACGATGTAATCGTAGAAACCGCTTCCGACCTGCTCCCACAGCCTGCGCGTCGTAACCATCGGGACCGAGCAGTACAGATGATCGAGGCGATCGGGCGACTGCCCGCCGACCAGCAGCTCCCCGTGATTCGGGTCGCGCAGGATGTTGCGGAAGGTGTGTCGGGCCTGCTCGAGAATCTCCTGCCGATGGGCGACGAAGAGCAGACGGGCCGGGCGGCCGTTCTCCCTCCGGAAACCCTCGTTGAAGCGACGGAAGTCGAATCCGGCGACGACGGTCTTGCCGGTGCCGGTCGCGGCGACGACGAGGTTTCTCCACCGGTCGTGCGCCGTGCGTTCGGACTCGAGGGCATCGAGGATCCGCTCCTGGAACGGATGCGGGACCAGGTCGAAAAAGGTGAAAGTAGTGGAACCTTCCCCCTTTTTTCCGGCCCTGGCGATCGCGTTGCGGAAAGGCATCGGATCCGCCGGATCGAACGGCTGGAATTCGCGGCTGTTCCAGTAGGTGTCGAATTCGGCGGTGAACTTGTCGAGGATGTGCGGCATGTCCTCGGCGGTCACCTTCAGGTTCCACTCGAGCCCTTCCGTCATTGCCGCGCCGGACATGTTGGCCGATCCGACGTAGGCGGTGGAATAGCCGGATTTCCGTTGGAAGTGGTACGCCTTGGCGTGAAGGCGGGTCCGCTCGGTGTCGTAGGAGACCCGTACTCGAACGTTTGCCAGCTTGGCCAGCCACTCGACGGCCGTCGCGTCGCTCGCGCCCATGTAGGAAGTGGTGATCACCCGGACCGGTACGCTGCGCTCCTCGAGCTCCTTGAATGCCGGTCCGAGCAGGCGCAGACCGGTCCACTTGATGAACGAGACGAGCACATCGACCGAATCCGCGGAGGCCATTTCCGCCGCGAGTTCGTGGACGAGTTGGGGATTGCCGGGGGCGCCGGTGAAGAGACTGCTTCTATAAAGGGGGGTCTCGGGTCGAGTGAAGCGTTTTCCCGCGAAGGAAGGATGCGGAATCTCGATCAGCATCGATTTGTCCTCGCGAACCAGGGGACCGAAGCGGGAAAAACCGGGAACGCGCTCCAGGAGGGTTTTGATCAGATCATTGCAGAGGTTGATCCGGTCCTCCGTGCCATCGACCTGCTTCAGCGCCAACTCCGCCAGCTTGCCGAGAAAGGCCGAGTAGCGGGACGGTTCTTCCTCGGGATCGACTTTCCCCAGAATCGCGCGAAGCTCGGGGTGGCGTTCGAGGTGCGCCCTCAGATTCTCGTGCAGCAGCTCCTCGTAGATTCCCGGGAGGAAGTCGCTCATCCGCTTACCGCCCACTTTCCCGCAGCCGCTGGAGGTACGCATCCACGACCCCGACGTCCGCCTCGGCCCAGTCAAGCGACGGCAGTTCTTCCGGATCGAGCCAGACCGCCCGGTCGTGTTCGTGGAGTGTTATGGACGCATCGGGAGCCATGCGGCAAAGGAAGGGGTACAGCGTGACCGACAAATTCGGGTATGCGTGGGTAACCGACGGGAGGGAGCGCCCGACTTCGGCCTCGATGCCAAGTTCCTCGCGAAGTTCTCTCCGAAGGCATTCCTCGGGCGACTCGCCTTCCTTGATCTTGCCGCCGGGGAATTCCCACTTGAGCGGATGGGACATCGTCCCGGAGCGACGGGTGCACAGCACCTTGCCGGCCCGCTCGATGATTCCGCAGGTGACGGGAAGCGGCGTCAGGGTCATCAAAACACCTTACTCCGCTTTACGGAACTGCAAACCACTGGGGCGTTTACAGATCACGTGACATGCTTCCGCGATCGGAAATTCCAATCAGGCATGAAAACTTCTCGGCGGGTCCTTGAAGACTTCTTTCCGATGCCACTCCAGATACTCGGGATCAGGGTATAACTCACGTTCCGGCGGCAGGGAGAGATGAGCACCGTGCAATGAAAGCGCACGATCATGGGTTATCGCGTGACGGCTGAACGCGATCCGATGTTGGTCAGGTAACACGGTGAATACACCAAGATCAAAAAACTTGTGGTGGAGTGAACACAGCGCCAACCCGTTGGACTCGATATCGGGGCCATTGGCTTGGACCCACTTAATGTGGGCGGCCTCAAGTCCGATACACTGCCGGCCCAGACGCATGTCATGACCACAAACACAGCAACGATACTCGTAAGCGAGGAGTACTTTTTCCCTGAATGCAGGATCCCTGCGTCTGGGCTTGTCCGCCCCGCTACTCTCCCCGTTTATCTCAATATCACCAAGCCCCGCCGCTTCAAGGACATCTTCTCGGATCGACTCCGGAAAGTGGGCTGCAACCACCCGTTGGGCCACGATGGAAATCAGTGCCGGATCTTTTTGAAATGCCTCTCGAATCCAGACAGGGAATCCGCCGCGAACCTTGGACGAACGTAGTTCCCCAATGGTCGGCGTAGCTCCCATTGGCCTGTTCAGCAATTCAAAAGGAGCTTCCAGACTCCACACGCCGTCAGATTGCAGGTGCCAAAAAGGGTAGTGGCGGGATGCGCCCGAATTTCCTGGCCCGAACTCGTCCAACAATGCTTTCAGTCTGGAATCGGCAGCGGCAAACTCGACTGTCGCATCGCCGCCGGCCACCATCCGTCCCAGTTCAAGCAGAATTAACAGGGGCTTGTGAGGCGCCCGCCGACCGCCTTTTCGCCAGATTCGGATTCGATCAAAGGCTGCAAGGACTTTCTCACGATTCATCCAAATCCTCACCGGATGCGGCCAGCTTGCCGGATCGAATTGCCGCTACACCCGTGGCTATTTGCGTTCAATTCGCCTCTCCTTTGCTAATCAACGTCGTCATGAAGAGATGATAGCAAGTAAGCAGGAGATCATACAGCGGAGGAGGACGGACGCCCTCATCCGCTCGACAGCCCGGGGATAATGTAGTCGGCGGCGTGCGCGGGGAGACCGAAGCGCACGGAACCTTTGGGCGTGTCCGACGCGAGGAGCCTATCGTCGAGCAAACGGCCGAGGAGTTTCCTGCCCGTGCGTTCGGCGAGGCCGGAGACGCGGACAAGGTCGCCACGACCGACCTCTCCCCGGAGAAGCGCTTCGCAGATCATCCGAGATGTTTCCGGCCGAAGCGGTTCGCCGGCCTCTTCAGGCGAGTGAAGCGTCCCGGTCGACCGCAACGCCACATAACCCTCGACGCGTTTCAGCAACCCGGGAAGGTCGAGCTGCTTCGTCATGAAGTCGACCTGGTCCAGGCAGACGTCGATGAAGAAACGGCAGAAGCTCGCCAGACCCTCGTTCGACAGATTCCCGCGGCCGTCCACCAAGCACAAAACGCCGACTCCGTTTTCTGGAAGTCGGCGTTGGTCATCTTGTAATTGTCGACGGGAGGTATCGACCCCCTCTCGCTCCGGCATCCTGCCTTCGCTCCGGGGGCGGCCGCGGCGGCTTCCGGCGCCATCCATGGCGCCTCTTCCTTGCTAATCGCTCGGCGCCGCCTTGGAGTTCGACTCCCCCCGTTGGCACCAAGCGCGAAAAAGCCCACCCCGATCTTTTTCGAGGTGGGCTTCCAAGTGCGCTTGGTGGAGGCGGGGGGAGTCGAACCCCCGTCCGCAAACTCTTTACTCAGGGCCACTACGTGCGTTTCCGATGATTTAAGTTTCGCCCTCGGGGCCCCCCATCGGCAGGGTGCCCTCCGCGCAATCCCGGATTGATTTCGCCATTCCTCCCCCCGGGCAGGAGACTGGGGCTATCCCTCTAGCGTGACGCCCTTCTACCTACGAGGGAACTCGGCAGTCGGACGCTCACGGCCTAAGCCGCGAGAGCGTAGCTATAGTCGTTGGCGACTATTGGTTCCCGCTTTTAACGAGGACAACGGGGCCTCGGCACGCAACCCAGGAGCATCGACGTCCACGTCGAATCCGTTTCGCCCCCGTGATGACTTTTCTATTATACCATCAATCTCCCCCGCCCCCGCGGTCGCTGCCGGACGCCGGTTCACGTATACTGAAAGATGCGGTCGCCCTCTCCGATACCGGGCGCCGGACAGGATATCCATGCCGTCCCGATCCACCTCGAAACGCCCTTCCCTCCCCGTCGCGAGTTTTCTCATTGTCCTGCTGGCGACCGCGATCCTTGCGGATGTCGCCGGCGCCTGGGGCAACGGCTGGAGCATCGCCGCGATCACCGGCCGTCCGGCGGAGGCGCCGTCGCCTTCCGTCATCGGCATCGTCGCCGTCGGCGACATCATGATGGGGACGGCATGGCCCGAAGGGATGCTGCCCCCCGACGACGGTCGCGACCTCTTCCGTCGCACGGCCCGGGCGTTGCGCGACCGGGACGTTGTGTTTGGGAACCTCGAGGGGCCGCTGCTCGACAACGGCGTCGCAAACAAGTGCGACAAGGCGCCCAACCCGAAGCTGTGCTTCGCCTTCCGCACCCCGACCCGCTATGGCCGCTACCTGAAGGACGCCGGCTTCAACGCACTGAACATCGCGAACAACCACGCGTTCGACTTCGGCCGGGAAGGGATCGACAACACGGTGGCCGTCCTCTCGGGACTCGGCATCCAGCCGGTCGGCGGGGATCACGTCGCCCGCATCGACGTCGGCGGCAAGCGGGTGGCCATCCTCGGCTTCTCCTACTCGCACTCCTCCCCCTACAGCGCCTCGATCCTGAACATCGCGGCAGCCGAGGCGCGCATCCGGAAGGCGGTCTCCGAGAACGACCTCGTCCTCGTCTCGTTCCACGGCGGCGCCGAAGGCAAGGATGCGCTCCACCTGACGGGCGAGATGGAAATGTTCGCGGGGGAAAAGAGAGGCGACGTCGAACGGTTCGCGCACGCGGCCATCGACGCAGGCGCCGCCGCGGTGCTCGGCCATGGCCCCCACGTCCCGCGCGCCATCGAGATCTACCGGGGGAAGCTGATCGCTTACTCGCTCGGCAACTTCCTCGGCTTCGGGCGATTCAACTTGAAGGGGGCCAGCGGCCTCGGCTACGCCCTGCGGGCCGACCTCGACCCCGAAACGGGGAATTTCCTGTCGGGGAGAATCATGCCGATGACGCTATCGGGCCGGGGCATCCCGCTTCCGGACCCGGCAGGCAGGGCGACGCGCCTCATTCGGCGCCTGTCTGCCAAAGACCTTCCGACGACCGGCGCCGTCATCCGGGACGACGGCACGCTTTGCCCGCTGCCGCAGAATGTCGCGAAGGCGCCGGCCGCCTCGATCCGTTAGCCGCCCCCCGCCTTTTCTTCCCTGAAAAGTTTCATCACGCGAAACGCCTCGGCGTATTTCGGGCGCGCGCCCGGTTCCGCATCCCAGCGTCCCGCGGCGGCGGTCGCGATCGCCCATTCCCGGATCATGTCGGAGATATCACGTTCGCCCAACTGGCTCCGGTGCTCGTTGAGCGCCGCAATCTTCAACCCGAGCGTGGCGGTTACGTCGATCCAGCGGTTAGGGGCCTGCGTCGAGCTGACGTAGAGGGCGTGCACCTTGTGGACCGGCCCCAGCTCGGGCCAAAGAAGCTCCATCTCGACGCACGGGAAGACGGCGTCGATCGCGACGGTTCCAGCGGCCCGGTGGTCGGGATGGTTGACGTAGTGCTCCTCGATGAAGAGCGACTGCGGATCGTTGCAGAGGACGACCTCGGGCCGGAATCGGCGGATCTCCCGGACCAGCTCGCGGCGGATCGCCATCGTCGGCTGCAACTCGCAGTCGTCGTGCCCGAGGAACACGATGTTCTTGACGCCGAGCTTCCCGGCCGAGGCGCGTTCCTCGCGCTCCCGGATCTCCGCGAGCTTCTCACGTGTGAGCGTGACGTCGTGGGTGCCGACGTTCCCGCTGGTCAGCAGCACCAGCGTGACCTCGCACCCGGCCGCGGCCCACCGCGCAAGCGTACCCGCGACCGTGAACTCGGCGTCGTCGGGATGCGCAAAGATGCCCATCGCGGATGCGGGAACGTAATCGCTGTCGAACCTGGCCATCGTCTCTTCCTCCTCACGCTGTAGGACGCATTCTCGCCGGGAGTCGGTGCAAAGGCAAGCCGCTGTCGCTGCAATTTCCGTCTAATGTTTTGCGCGTTTCTGCCGATAAAGATATGGATAAATTCCTTACGTTGGAGGATCTCACCCATGTTCCGGAACCTGTCTTTGGGCGGCAAGCTGATTGCCGCATTCGTCCTCGTCGCGCTCATTTGCGGGTTCGTCGGGATCATCGGGGTCGTCAATCTGAACAAGTCCGAAAAAGCGCAGGATTACCTTTTTCAAAGGATCACGGTTCCCCTGGGGGAAGTCGGAGATGCTTCCACCCACTTCCAGCGCATGCGCTGCAACGTTCTTGAGATGATCATGGCCAAGGATGCCGGCAGCCGGGATAAGATCCTCAACGATAAGATCAAGGAACGGCGGAAGTCGGTCGACGAGCTCATGGCGTCCTTCGAAAAAACGCTCATCACCGACGAGGGGAAAGTCCTCTTCAAGGATGCGGTGACGTCGCTGACCGCGTACAGCGGCCTGATCGATCAGACCCACGCCCTCCTCACGGAGGGGAAGAACGCCGAAGCGTTTGCTCTGATCGAAAACGAGGGTGACAAGCAACGATTAATCGTCCAGGACAGCATCGACAAGATGGTGCGCATCAAGGAAAAAGCCGCAAAGGAGACCGATGCAGCCAATACGAAATCGGTCGACGCGGCGCGCACCTCCATGGTCGTCCTGGTGCTCCTCTGCGTCAGCGCCGCCCTCGCCCTCGGATTCTACCTGTCGCGCTCGATCTCCTCGTCACTCAACCGTGCCGTCAATTCGCTCGACGAGGGCGCCGGCCAGGTTTCCTCCGCATCGACCCAGCTCTCGTCCGCGGCGCAGGCGCTTGCCGAGGGGGCTTCCGAATCGGCCGCATCGCTCGAGGAATCCTCCTCCGCGATGGAAGAGATGTCCGCCATGACGCATCAGAACGCCGAGAACGCCGGCCAGGCGCGGTCGCTGGCCGAGGTGGCGGGCGGCAACGTCGACAAGGCCAACGCCTCGATGGGGTCGATGGTCGGCTCGATGGCCGAGATCTCGTCGATGGGGCAGGAGGTCGGAAAGATCATCAAGACGATCGACGAGATCGCCTTCCAGACCAACCTGCTGGCGCTCAACGCAGCCGTCGAGGCGGCGCGCGCGGGCGAGGCGGGCGCCGGATTCGCGGTCGTCGCCGACGAGGTTCGCAACCTCGCGCAGCGGTCGGCGGTCGCCGCGAAGAGCACTTCCGACCTGATCGAGGCCACCGTCCAGAAGATCAAGGACGGCACGGCGCTCGTCGAGCGTACCAACATGGATTTCCAGGAAGTGGCGAACTCGGTCAAGAAGGTCAACGAGCTGGTCGGGGAAATCTCGGCCGCTTCCTCCGAGCAGGCGCGCGGCATCACCGAGGTGGGCAGCGCCATCTCCCAGATGGACAAGGTCACCCAGCAGACGGCGGCGAATGCCGAGGAGATCGCCTCCTCGACCGAGGAACTGTCCGCCCAATCGATCGCGATGCAGGACATCGTGCGGCAGATCCGCGACCTGGTGCGCGGCGGCGAAGCCGGAAGTCCCCCGCCGGCCGCCCCAAGGGCCACCGCTCGGCGGACATCCTCCCGCCCGGCCGCGCTTTCCTCCCCGTCCGGCCGGGTCGCGGCCAACCGGACCGCCCCCCGGAAGCCGGTGGCGAAAGCGCCGGCCAAAAACAATCCCGAAGATGTCTTCCCGCTTGAAAACGACGACATGAACGGCTTCTGAGCGGCCGGCTCGCCGGCAGTTTGAAACGACAACGGCCACCCGGAGCGATCCGGGTGGCCGTTGTCGTTTCGGCAGCTTTGCCCTCCGGTTCAGGCCCGGCAGGAAAGGAGCGCGGCGCCCCACCCCATGCCGGCGCCGAACGCCGCCAGGACGACGCGGGTGCCGGGAGATAAACGGCCTTCCGCTTTCGCCTCGGACATCGCGATCAGCAGCGACGCGGCCGAAGTGTTCCCGTATTTGTCGATATCGACGAAGACCTTTTCGGGATCGATCTTGAGCGCGTTTCCCACCTGCCTGAGCAGGTTGAGGTTCGCCTGGTGGAACAGGAAGAGGCCGACATCTTCGACCGCCAGGCCGTTGCGCGACAGCAGCTCCGATATCGAGGCCTTCAACTTGCGGTTGGCTTGCAGGATGACGGTGCGCCCGTCCATGCGGAGCGTCTCGCCGAAGTCCATGCTCAGCGAGTCGGCGAAGGTGCCGTCGCTCGCGATCCGGATATCCTCGATCATGATCGGGCCATCCCCGGGGCAAACGAGGGCGGCGCCCGCCCCGTCGCCGAACAGGATGGCCGTCTCCTTGACACGCGGGGCGCGCGCCATCACCGTCGTCATCGCCTCTGCGCCGACGGCCAGGATCGGGCCGTATTGCGCGCAAAGCGCCGAAGCCGTCGCCAGCGCAAAAAAACCGCCGACGCTGGCCAGGTGGATGTCGAACGCCGGGATCCCGGGCACGGACATCCGCTTCTGAAGATCGGCGGAGACGCCCGGGAACTGCCTGGGCGGCGTGCCGGTGCCGACCACGATGCCGCCCAGGTCGGCCGGAGTCATGCCGGCGTCGGCCAGGCACGCCAGCGCGGCCCGGTGCGCCAGGTCGCAGGCCGTCTCGCCGGGGGCGAGGCATCGCCGCGTCCGGATGCCCGAGACCTGGAAAATCCAGTCTTCCGTCACGCCCAGCTCGGCCGCCAGCGCCGCGTTGTCGATGACGCCCTCGGGCAGGTCGTGCCCGAACCCGGCGATCGAGGGCATCAGGCGCGCCTCCGGGCGTCGAACCAAGCCGCGACCTTGGCGACCGTCTCGAACTTCCGGGGCGTGAGCTCCTCGTCGGGAACCTTGACGCCGAACTGCTGCTCGAGCTCCCCGATGAATTCCATCAGCCCGAAGGAATCGAGGACGCCGGCGTCGAAGAGCGACGCGTCGTCGTCCGCCGGGACCGGCGCTCTGGCAAACGCCTCCAACGCGCTGCGGACCTGCTCGTTCGTGCTCATGGAGTTGCTCCTTCCGGGCCGGGAGATTCGAACTGCGTTCGACTAGCGTAACCTTTCAGAAGCGCGTCGACAAGCAGGTCTCCCACGATCGACGCCCCCTGGTGCGTCGGGTGCGTGAAGTCGCCGGAGACGAGGCGGGGCGAGCGCTCGTACCAGTCGGCCATCGTCCCGGCTCCGCCCATCGCGGCATAGGTATCGAAGAAGGCGACCTTCTCCGAGCGCGCGATGAGCCGCTGGGCGGCCACCAGCCGCGGAATGGAAGCTGCCGTCTCGATCCCCCCTCCCGAGCCGCGCACGCCGCGGTCCATCGGCGCCATGACCAGGATCGCGCAGCCCGGAAGCGCCTCGCGGATCCGGCGGATCACCTCGCGATAGTCCCGGACGTAGGCGGGATACGACAGCACGTTGTATCCGCTCTCGTTGGTCCCGTAGTTCAGGATGACGAGGTCGGGGCCGCGCCGCCGCAGGGCGTCCATCCAGCCCTTGCGGTCGAAACGCGCCAGGTGGCGGATCGTCGCGCCGTTGGCGCCCACGGTGTCGTAGACGACGCCCGGAAGATTCCGCTCGAGCACGACGCCGAACAACCGGACCGGACCGTCCCCCTTCGGGCGCAACCTCAGCTCGTGCCCCCCATCGGGCACGGCGAGCGAATGGACGACCAGCCCGCCCTCCCCCGGTTGTGCCGCGGTCGGGATCTCGGTCGCCGCCTCCCCGTCGACCGACGCGAGCAGCGTTCCTCCCCGCGATCCGGCCTGGAAATGGATGTCGAAGCGGGAGACGGCGGACCCGCGACCGCGTGCGGCGGTCGCGATCCGGCTTTGCGCGCCCGGTCCGGATGCGGAAAAGCTGACGCCGCCGAACCCGTCGTTGCCGGGCTTCCCCGGAGGGATCATCGCCGAGCGGGCGCTCCAGCCGCCCCCGGAAAGCCGCACGCCGCGGTGGTTGTACCATTCCCAAGGACGATCGACGAAGATCCATCCGTGGCCGGCGTCGCCGAAACGGGCTTGTAACCGGGCGCGCGCGTCGCCTGCAATCAGGTCGCCCGTTACGGGGCTGTCGCCGAAATGGCTGATCCGCGTGATCGCGCCCGGCGCCTTCCGCTCGGTGCGGCCGAGCCGTGCGAAGAACCCCGGCAGCACGCTTCCGTAGTCCTCGATCGCGACCTCGCCGGTGACGGCGGCGGCATACGCGTTCTCCTCGTCGCCGGAGGGCCAGTCGTCGCCGAGACCCGACGGGACGGCCGGAAGGGTTGGCGTCGGGAGCGGCGCAATCCGGGTGGATGCGGCATTGTCGGCAGCCGAGGGCCTCGCCGGGCGCGGCGCTTCACGGCTCCGGAACACCTTCGCGACCGGGTTTCCACGCCACGGGGCGGCCAGCGTCTCGAGCAGGCGCATCGGGTCGATAACCCGGTACCTGGACAGCCCGGGGACCAGGGAGGGGACCGCGGCGCATGCGAGGAGCAGGACGACGGTCACCCAGCTTTTCGGAATCTTCGTCAACTTTGGCGTCCCTAGAAGTTGAAGTAGATGAATTGCGAGACGGAGGAGCCCGAGACGCGTGCGACCGCCACCGCCGTTCCCGCCAGCAGCGCGCACTGCACGGGCGATGGAAGGGCGATGAATCGTGCCTGGAGGCGGGGAAACACGGTCTCGGGAAGCCACTGGAGCACGATCCCCGCCAGCGTCAGCCCGGCGATCGGCCAGGTGATGTTGGCTGCGTTTCCGCTCAACCGGCCCAGCCCCTGGAGCACCCCGAAGGCCTGGTCGACCGAATCGCACCGGAAGAAGACCCACGTCAGGCAGACGAAATGGAAAGTGACGAACACGCCCGCGAACTGCCGCCAGCGGGGAACCGGCTTCGCGTTCCGGCCGCGCGGGCGGCGCACGTCGAAGAAGCGCGCCACGGCGAGGCCGGTGCCGTGCAGCGCCCCCCAGGCGAGGAAGGTCCAGGAGGCGCCGTGCCAGAGCCCCCCCAGTGCAAAGGTGACCAACGTGTTGAAGTAAGGCGCCCATTTCGACGAACGGTTCTTCGGAAGGGAGAAGAACAGGTAGTCGCGAAGCCAGGTCGAGAGCGAGATATGCCAACGGCGCCAGAACTCCGGCAGGTCCCTGGACCGGTAGGGCGCGTTGAAATTATCCTTCAGCCCGATCCCGAGCAGGAGCGCCGAGCCGATCGCGATGTCGCTGTACCCGGAGAAGTCGCAGTAGATCTGGGCCGCGTAGCCGTAGATGCCGGCGAGCAGCTCGGCGGACGAGTACATGCCGGGCAGCTCGAAGACCCGGTTGACCAGGTTGACGGCCAGGTAGTCGGCCACGACGATTTTCTTGATGAAGCCAAGCGCGATGAGGAAGAGGGCGCGCCCCCCTTGCTCGGCCGTGATGGGGGGGGCCGGCCGCTCGAGCTGCGGCAGCAGGACGGAGGCGCGCGTGATCGGCCCGGCGAGAAGCGTCGGGAAGAAGGCGACGAACGCCAAGTAGTCGGCGAAGCTGCGGGCGGGCTCGGCGTCGCCCCGGTGGACGTCGATGACATAGCTCATCGACTGGAAGGTGTAGAAGGAGATGCCGACCCCGAACACGACGCGGATCGGCACGGGCGGCAGGGAATAGCCGATGGCCGACGCCAGCGCGACCGCATTGTCGGCCATGAAGTTGAAATACTTGAAGGCCGCGAGAATGCACAGGTTGGCGGCGATGTCCGCGGCCAGGGCAACCCGGGCCGCGCGGCGGCCACGGCGGCGGGACACGTACCGGGCGGTGTTGAAGTCGAGCATCGCCGTGACGGCCAGCGGGACGCAGTAGACGGGATTCCAGGACGCGTAGAAGAGGAACGACAGGAGCAGGATCGTCGCCAGGTGGAAGCGGCGCACGCCCCCGGTCAGCCGGTAGGCCGCGACGGCGATCAGCAGGAACGCGAGGTAGACGGTGCCGGTCGGGCTCATCGAGCCGCGTAGGCCGACATCAGGCGGTCGAACAGCATCTTCCCTTGAAGCTCGTAGCCTTGCTGGGTCAGGTGGACGCCGTCGTTCCGGGCGAGCCCCGCCCGCATCCAGGACAGGATCGCCCCCTCCCCGCCCATCGCCTGCTGCGCGTCCCAGAAGGCGCAGCCCGTCTCGGCCGCCGCCTCCCGCAGCGCCCGGACGACCGGCCGCTCGGCGTCGGCCATCGATATCCGCGCCCTCTTCTTCCGGATCGCCCGGTCGATCGGCCCGGTCACGAGGACGGCCGTCCCCCCGGAATCCTCCCGAAGCGCCCGCAGCACGCGGACGCAGTCGGCCCGGAACGCCTCGAACGTGAAATGCGGTGTGGCGATCTCGTTGGTTCCGTACGACACGATGATGAGCGACGGCTTCGCTTCCTGGAGAAGCTGCTGACGCATCCGGGGGGACCACTTGTCGAGGGCGGTCATCCGCGCGCCGTTCAGCCCCAGCGTGTCCACCACGACCCCGCTGCGGCCGCTGAAGAACTCGGCTCCCAGGAGGCGGATACCGCTGTCGGGGGCCGCCACCACGGACAGTTTTCCATGGGCGTCGGGCAGCGGTTCCCGGTTGGAGATCGTCACGAGGGCGATATCGCTCCCCCCCGAGTTGAGCCAGCGCGTCCGGATTGAAACGTTGTCGAACGGGACGCCGTCCAGAAAGAGCCGGACGGCGGCGCGGTCGGTCTCGGAGGCCAGCAACACGTTGAAGCGGCGCCCGGGCGCCAGCACCGAGGCGGGCGCGTTCCCGCGCGGGGCCATCGCCACGCCCGACAGGCCGAGCACACCGTCCGCGGGCGCGTCCTTCAGCCCGGACGTGTGCCATCCGTCGCCGTCGAGCGACTTGGCCTGCGCGTGGCGGAAATATTTCCAGGGGCGTCCGGGCATGACGATGCCCGCCCCTCCATCGCCGAACCGCTCCTGGAGCCGTCGTCGGATTTCGCCGGTCCAGTAGTCGGCCGCCACGTGGGAATCCCCCAGGTGAAGGATGCGGACCACGCGCACCGCCCCGTTGTCTCCCGCCGGCGTCTCGAGGGCGGACAGGTCGCGGAAGAACGGGTCGAGCGCCCCCCGGGGCATCTCGAGATCCACGGGGGGGATCTTCTCCGCATCGAGCGGGACCAAGGCGATCGCCGGCTTCGGGCGCGGCGCTGTCCGCCGAACGCGGGAGGGCCTGGCCGAACGCTTTGGACGCGCAGGATGCGCGGGGCGTGCAGGGCGATTCGCCTTCCCCTTCTTCGGGTGGACCGCCCCATGGGGCGGCCTGGCCGGCTTCCTTTTCTTGACCGCACCGGCGGCATCCATCCAGAGGACCGGAAGCAGCAGGCACAGCAGAAGCGAAAAGCGGGCAATCGTCGCCCGGGAAAAGATCATGGCGTCTCCGCCTCCCCTTCCGGCAAGCCGGCATTGACGAACTTCCGGAACTCGGCGTCGCTCATCGGGCGCCCGCCCTCCTCGACGCCGCGCTTCGGGTCATCGGTGAGGAGCAGCGAGCCGTCCGGTTTGACGAAATAGAGAATGCGCTTCGCGGCCGGCGGCGGCACGGGCGCCTTCGCGGTCAGCGGCGGCCAGGCGACCCGATCCTCCGCGCGCAGCGACAAGAGCTCCCGGCCGACGATGCGGCCGAGCTGCGCATAGCCCGCTTTCGTGAAGTGCGTCCCGTCCGTCTGCGCCAGCGGCGGCGTAGCCAACCTCCACCGGTCGGCGGTCCCGGCGCCTCCCATCAGCGAAAAGAGGTCGATCAGCGGGAGACCCGCCCGCGCGGCCACGATCCGCTGGATCTCGACGACCTGCGACAGCGCTTGCCGGCTGCGGGCAGCCGTCGCCGGCTGCCGGTCCGACCGGTCGGGGGGCGTCAGGAGGATGACCGCCGCCCGGGGCGCCGCGGAGCGGATCCGGTCGACGACCCGCGCCAGCGTCGTTTCGTAAGCCGCCGGGTCGAATCCGGCGGAAGCGGCCTCGTTGGTTCCGAAGCCGAGGAGAACCAGGTCGGGCGATTCGGCCGCGAGCAGCCGGTCGAAGATCTCGGGACGAATCCTGAGCAGCGACTCGGCCCGGGCTCCCACCACCCCGAGCGGGCTGTAAACGACGCCGGGCGCGCCGTTCTCGGCCGAGACGCCGAGCAACCGCACCTTGCCGCCCCCCGCCGCCCGGATCGTCAGCCGATGGGGTGCGACACCGCCATCGGCGCGGAAGCGGGCGATGGACGCCTCCGGGGCGGCCGATGCCGTCGATTCGCGCCCCGCGAGCCTCCCGTCGACCAGGAAATCGATCGTCCCGCCGCCCGGCTGCCGCAGGAAAGCCACGCGGAAAACAACCGCGTCGGCCCGGATCCAGGCCTCTTCTCCCACGCCCTCCGCCTCGATGAAGCATCCCGAGAGCCCGGCATCCTCCAACCCGCCGGCGGAAGAAGGCACATGGCGCCGCCAGCCATCGGTCGCTCCGGCGGCGACGCCGGGGCGCCGGAATGTCTTCGGCGTCGCCCAAGGCATCATGACGCCCGGCCCGCCGTCCCCGAACGCGCCCGCGAGCGTCTCGCGCGCGGAAGCAGTCAGCGAATCGGAGGCCACATGGGAATCGCCGAAATGGAGGATGCGCAGGGGGGAATCCGAAGCGGGACAGCCGGGGGCAGGCACCAGCAGCGCCAGCACCAGGAGGGCGAAAAGCGCCTTCACCGGCCCGATGCGCCTTCTCCGGTATCGTCGTCGACCTGACGCTCGACAAAACGGGTGGGGCCCCAGTGGTCCTTGTAGCCCTGGCTCCACATCCAGGTCATGACGTGGATGGCATGCTCCGGATTGAACGGGGAAAAGCGGACATTCCGGGGGAGCAGCATCAGCTCCTTCATCTCGCGGACGTTCTGGTAGAAGGTGCTCGGCTTGAACTGGCACATGCCGAGGTACTCGCCCCCCTCGGAGCGCACGTCGTCGGTAAAGCGGCTTTCCTCGAAGATGACCTTGTAGATCTTGGCCGCCTGGTCGGGAATCCGGTATTTCAGGGTGTAGCGCTTGACCAGCTCCCAAAGGAGAACGGTGTCGGCCCCGGCCGCGGCCGGCTCGCGCAGCTCGGGCGGCGGCAGCGCGGTAAAGGGAACGGAGGGAAACACCGGCGCCGGGAGGTGGCTGCCTCCCTGGACCAACAGCAGCGTTCCGATCAGCAGCGTCCCTGATACGGCTTTGCGAACCCTGGTTGTCATGGCAATCTACTCTCCGTCGTCCTTCTGGTCGGGAACCAGGCGGCGTGCGCCGATGTAGCGGCGCAGGAAGTAGGGGGCGTCGAGGCTGTCGATCTTGACCTTGTGGTCGCCCGACGAGGCGTGGATGAACTTGTTGTCGCCCAGATAGATGCCGACGTGCGACGGGAAGCGGGCGTAGGTCTTGAAGAAGACCAGATCGCCGGTCGCAAGCTCCTCTTTCTCGATCTTTTCTCCCTTGGCGAACTGCTCGCGCGCGCTGCGCGGCAAGGGGATGTTGAGGAAGCCGAACACCTTCTGGACGTATCCGGAGCAATCGATGCCGGTCAGCGACGTGCCGCCGAACCGGTAAGGCAGGTCGAGCATGAGCTTGGCGATCTTGATGACGCGGCCGGTGAGGCCGACCGGCTGGTCTTCCTCGATGATGGGGCCCAACATGCCGTTGTCGACCGAGGCCGCGGACAATAGCTCGGGCGCCAGCTCGGCGACTTTTGCGGACGCCGCGGCAGCCCCCGCGGCCGTCATGGAGGCCTCGTTCTGCAGGATCTTCTCGAGCTCGCGCCGGCGATCGGCGGTGATGGAGCCGCCTCTCCCCCTCCCTCCCCCGCCGCCGCGGCGAACCAGCAATTGGCTGCCGGGCTTGAGCTTTTTGGCCTTCTTGACGTGGTTGAGCTGCTTGAGCGACTTGAGCGACAGGCCGTATTTCGAAGCGACCGAAGCGAGCGTATCGCCCTTGCGCACCTTGTGGTAGACCGGGGCTGCCGCGACATCGCAGGCGACAACCGGAGCCGCGACCGGTTCGGCCGGGTGCTTCTCGGCGACCGCGGTCTGGACGGGCGGCTTTGCTGCCATCTTTTCGGGCGTTTTCCCCGAGGCGTGCGCCACGGGCGCCTCGACGGCGGCCCTTGCAAGCGCCGGGGAAGCCGCAGCAGCCGTCTCGGAGGCGGGCTTGACGCGAAGCCGCATCCCGATCTTGAGCCGACGGGCATTTTTCCCGGGGTTGAGCTTTTTCAACGCTTCCAGGGAAAGGTCGTTGGCGTGGGCGATCGTCGCGAGGGTATCGCCCTTGGCGACGGTGTGGTAGCCCGCCCATTCGGTGGTCGAAGCCGACACCTGTGCGGAACGGACCGGTACGGCCGCGGCGGCAGGCGCGGGGACGGGTTCGGGCGCTTCGGCCTTTTCGACCTTGTCGACCTTGTCGACCTTGGCGACCTTCGCGGCCTTGCCCTTGGACGGAAGGGTCAGTTTCATGCCCGGCTTGAGGGCGTCGCCCTCCAGCCCGTTGGTCTCGCGGAGCGCCCCGACGCTGACATGCTGCCGCTTGGCGATGCGCGCAAGGCTGTCGCCCTTGCGGACCTTGTAGGTTGCGGCAGACGCAACTCCGGTTCCCAACGCGATCAGCGCAACGAGCAGCAGGATTATGTGTGATTGTTTTCGCATCGGATAATTGGCCGTGCCCCCCGAATGGCGGGTGCCTATGCTCCCCCACGGAGCGCACCCTCGTTCGGTCAGTTCGATTGGGGCATGATACCACGCGGGTCCATGTCAACCAAGAAAATAACGCCGTAAAATCATTAATAATATCAATTAGTTAGCAGGATATTCCCGTAACAAGCCGTAATATAACGGAAAATTGGGCGGGGCGCCTCCCCCCCCCAACCCTTCAGTCCTCGGCGCGGCGGTTCGGCCCCTTGCCGCGGACCACCCGGTCGATGTCGCGCTTGGCGTCGCGTTCGGCCATGTCCTGGCGCTTGTCGTAGAGTTTCTTGCCCTTGGCCAGCCCGATCTCGACCTTGACGTTGGGCCCCTTGAAATAGAGCTTGAGCGGGACGAGGGTGAGCCCCTGCTCGCGCATCTTCGCGTAGAGCTGATCGATCTGGCGCCGGTGGAGCAGCAGCTTGCGGCTGCGCAGCGGGTCGATCACCCGGGTATCGCCGTGGGAATAAGGGGTGATGTGGAGATTCTCGATGAACAGCTCGTTGCCGCGGACGGTCGCGTAGGCGTCGGACAGGTTGATCCGCCCCTGACGGATCGACTTGACCTCGTAGCCATGCAGCACGATCCCGCACTCGACCGTGTCGAGGATGAAGAACTCGTGCCGCGCGCGCCGGTTGAGCGCGACGGTCTTCTCGGTCATCGTCTTAGCGGGCTGTTCGGCCAAGCGTCTCTTCCTTCTTTAATGTCAGTCTATGGATCCAGTGCGCCGTGGCGGCAGATTCCGCCGACGACCGTCGCCCGGATCTCGCGTCCGCCGGTCGCCTCGATCAGGCGGGTAAGGAGCCCGGCGTCTGGCCCTCCGGGGTCGCCCGCCACGCAGAAATCCGCGGGCATGCCGGCGGCAAGCGCCCCGCCGGGAAGCCCGAGCGCGGCCGAACCGTTCACCGTCGCCGCACGGAAAAGCGCCGCGAGCAGCCCCGGCCCGCCCAGGTCACCCCGGTAGAGGTCGGCGGCCGCGCGGATCTCGTCCCACAGGGAAAGGCCCGGCACGGAGGCCCGGCTGTCGGTGCCCAGCGCGAACGGGATGCCCGAGTCGACGAAGTGCGTGACGTCGGGAGAACCGTTGCCGTGGGCGTCGTTGCTGCGGGGGCACAGGACGAACCGGCTGCCGGCCGCGCGGAGCGCGTCGATCTCGTCGCGCCGCAGCCGGACATTATGCACCATCAGCGCGCCCTCCCGCAAAATGCCCGTGCGTGCCAGGTATTCGGGGAGCGGCATTCCGATGCCGCGGAACCAGGAGACGTCCTGCCCCACCGCCGGAAACAGGGCGGAGGCGATCGGCCCGGTCCCGCTCCGGAGGAATTCGATCTCTTCGGGCGATTCCGCCAGGTGCAGCGCCAGCGGCACGCCTTCCCGCCCGGCCAGCGCGCCCAGCGCCCGCAGCAGCGACCCGCCGACCGTGTACGGGGTGTGGGGAGAGACCCCGGGCAATACGAGGGGATTTCGCCCCGCTGCCTCCCTCAACCGCGAAAGGGAGGCGACGGCCAATTCCCCGGCCCTCTCGGCCGCCTCGGGCGCGAAGCCGATGGACTCGGCGTATACGCGGGCGCGCAGCGGGCTTTGGTCGTAGACGGACAGGTCGGCGCCGGCGATCTCGCCCACGGCGGTCGTACCGAAGGACAGCGCCTCGGCGGCGGCGATCCGGAAATGCAGACCGAAATCGGCGGGGTTCGCGCCCCGCCGCCACGCGATCAGCCGCAGGAGCCAGGCGACGAACGGGGAGCCGGCCGCGGCAGCCTCTTCCTCGTCGGGAAAACCGACCGGCGGGATCTGCAGGTGCGTGTGGGCGTTGACGAGCCCGGGAAGAATGGCGCAGCCGGGCAGGTCGATCCGGCGGAAGCCGCCCGGAAGGGCGTCGGCCGCGTCGGCCGGGCGGCCGGCGGCCAGGACGCGCTCGCCGGAGACGGCGAGCGCCCCCGGCGAGAACACGGTATCGGCTTCGGCGACCAGGCGTGACGCGACGAGCAAAAGCGGTTCGGAGGCGGTCATTTCACGGACGACGAGCCGCGCCAGTTGCCGTGCCACCGCGCCAGGTAGTCCTCGAGCGGCTTCCCGGCCGGCGCCGGGCCGGAAGACTCGTCCTTGTCGGCGGCGGATTCGGGCGCGGCACCCGTTCCCGCCCGGGCCGCCTCGTCCCTTGCGCGCCGCGCCTGCTTTTCCTCCTCGACATCGAGGAGGAAAAGCCCCTTCATCGAAGGCATCCCGGCGGGCTAGTGCTGGCCGCAGCAGGCCGCGACGCGGGGACGCTGGCTTTCGGACTCGACCTTCCGCTTGACGTTCGTGATCGCGTTGTTCTTGTCGACGTAGACGAGCGTGGGCTGGAAGTCGGCCAGCTCCTTCTCGTCGTAACTGGCGTAGTTGGCGATGATGATGAGGTCGCCCTTGCTGACCTGCCGCGCCGCCGCGCCGTTGAGGCAGATGACCCCCGAGTCGCGCTCGCCCTTGATGGCGTAGGTCGAGAAGCGGTTGCCGTTGTCGATGTTGTAGATGTGAACCTGCTCGTACTCGACCAGGCCGGACGCTTCCATCAGCGTCTCGTCGATGGTGATGCTCCCTTCGTAATGCAGCACCGCCTCGGTGACGGTGGCCCGGTGGATCTTGCACTTGAGCATGGTACGGTTCATCTTTCATCCCCCCTGATGAAGCGTGGTGTTGTCGATCAGCCGCGCGGGACCCAACTGTGCGGCCACAAGCAAGGTGATCGCCCCCGACGGAACGGAGAGCGGCGCCAGTGTCTCGGGATCGCGCGCCTCGACGTACTCGAGCGCGGCGCGCGGCTCCCCTTCGATCTCGCGGCGGACGACGGCGACCAGCGCCTGCGGATCGCGCTCGCCCGCGGAATACAGCGCCTGCGCCCGGGACAGCCCGCGCGACAGGCAGAGCGCGGCGATCCGGTCGTCGCCCGCGAGGTACTTGTTCCGGGAGCTCATCGCCAGCCCGTCGGGCTCGCGAACGATGGGCGCCCCCACGACCTCGATGCCGAAGTCGAGGTCGCGCGCCATCCGGCGGAGGACGGCGAGCTGCTGGAAATCCTTCTCGCCGAAGGCGGCGACGTGCGGCCGGACGAGGTTGAACAGCTTGGCGACGATCGTAGCGACCCCCCGGAAATGGCCGGGGCGCCGCTCGCCGCACAGTCCTTGCGAGACGCCGGTCACCTCGACGAACGTCTGGCTGCTCTCGGGGTACATGTCGGCTACGCTCGGCAGGAACACCGCGTGGACCCCGGCCCCGCGCAGCGTTTCGAGGTCGCGCGCCTCGTCGCGCGGATACGTCTCGAAGTCCTCGCCGGGCCCGAACTGGATCGGGTTGACGAAGATCGAGGCGGCGATCGCGTTGCAGCCGTGCGCCCGCAGGACGTCGTAAAGGCTCGTGTGCCCCGCGTGCAGGAAGCCCATCGTGGGGGCGAAGCCGATCCGCCGCCCCAGGCTCCGGCGAACGTCGGTCCAGGCGCGCATCTCGCCCGGTGTGCGCAGGATCTCCATCAGAAAGAATGCTCCTTGTCGGGGAACGCCCCCGAACGCACCGCCTCGGCGTAGGCGGTCACCGCGTCCTTCACCGGGTCCTTAAGCTCGCCGAACCGCTTCACGAACTTCGGCCGGAACGCGTCGAACAGCCCGAGCAAATCGTGCATCACCAGAACCTGCCCGTCGCAGCCCGCTCCCGCGCCGATCCCGATGGTGGGAATCGACAACCGTTCGGTCACAACGGAAGCCAGCCCGGCCGGCATCCCCTCGAGCACGACCGCGAACGCGCCCGCGTCCTGCACGGCCATCGCATCGTCGAGCAAACGAGCCGCCTGGCCTTCGGACTTGCCCTGGACCTTGTAGCCCCCCATGCGGTGGACCGACTGGGGCGTCAGCCCGATGTGCCCCATGACCGGGATGTCGCATGACGCGATCGCACGGATCGTGGCCTCCATCGCACGCCCCCCCTCGAGCTTGACCGCCTCGGCGCCCGCCTGCAGCAGGCGTCCCGCGTTGCGCACAGCATCGGAAGCGCTCGCCTGGTAAGAAAGGAAGGGCATGTCGGCCACGAGGAAGGAACGCTTCCGGCCGCGGGCCGCGGCGCCGGTGTGCCGGATCATGTCGTCCATCGTGACGGAGAGCGTGTCGGGTTGCCCGTAGACGACGATGCCCAGCGAGTCGCCGACGAGGAGCATGTCGACGCCGGCCTCGTCGAAGATGCCGGCGAACGTGGCGTCGTACGCGGTGATCATGACGATCTTGCGCCCGTCGTCCTTCATCTTCGCGAAATCGAGAATAGTCAGCTTGTCGGCCACTTGCCCCTCCGATTCATCCCCAAAGAAAAACGGCCTTCCCGGAACCGAGTCCGGAAAGGCCGTGCGATAAGCGATGCACGGACCCGCAGCCGCTTGAGGGCATAAACCCCGAGGCGACGCGTCTCCATCTTGCGATTCCGTCTTGGTCCGGCTAGCCGGATCCCAGCGGTATGTAGTGTTGCGTGCCGCGCTTCATGCTTTTGACCTCTCTGACGAGATGGTCCAAGTCGCGCGGCTTCCCAACGAAATCGATCTCGCTCGTGTTGACCACCAGGAGCGGCGTCTCGTTGTAATGAAAGAAGTACTCGTTATAAGCATCGCTCAGCGTCTTGAGGTAGTCAAGCGAGATGTTCCGCTCGTAGCCGATGCCCCGCTTCCGAACCCGGTTGAGCAGCACCTCGGGGCGCGCGTTGAGGTAGATCACCAGGTCGGGCTTGGGCACGTTGGGCGAAAGGAGCTTGTAGATCGAATCATAGAGCGAGATCTCGTCCTCCTCGAGGTTGATGAGGGCGAAGATCTTGTCCTTTGCCAGGATGTAGTCGGAGACGACGCTCTGCTCGAACAGGTCGCCCTGGGCCAGCTCGACCTGCTGCTGGCGGTAGCGCGAGATCAGGAAGAACAGCTGCGTCTGGAACGCGAACGTGCGCGGGTCTTCGTAGAAGCGGTCGAGGAAGGGGTTGGACTCGGTCTTTTCCCGGACGAGACGGGCGTTGAACGCGGCCGCCAGGCTTTTGGCAAGCGAGGACTTTCCGACGCCGATGGGACCTTCGATGGCGATGTATCGCGGATGGGTGTTCGTCTCGGTCATCGAAATCTCATTCTATTCGGACGGGACGGCGGATTCCACCGATTTTTCGAACGGGCCCCGGGCGAGCAGTCCTTCGGCCAGTCGACGATAGCCTTCGGGCGGGACCGTTTCGGCGCGGGCCGACGGGTCGATCCCGGCCTCGACCAACAGATGGAGCCAGTCGGCGGCCTCCCCGGGAAGGAAGGTGGAGGGCGCATTGCGGAGCGTCTTGCGCCGCTGCGCGAATGCGGTGCGGACGACCGCCTGAAGCGCACGGACGAACAGGGCGGACGTGCCCGGGAGGAAGCGAAGCGTGAAGACGGCCGAATCGACTTCGGGCGCCGGAGTGAAGCATCCGCGCCTGACGACGAACGCCTGCCGCGCCGAGCCCAGCACGGCGACGTATACCGAAAGGATTCCGTACGCCTTGCACCCGGGCGGCGCGCACAGCCGCTCGACCATCTCCTTTTGCAGCATGAGGACCGCCCTCGGGAAGATCTCGCGCAGCGCGATCAACCGCAGCAGCATCTGGGAGGAGACCGAGTAGGGCAGGTTGCCGACCACCGTTCCGCCGGAAGGAAACCGGCGCCGCAACGCGTCCTCGGGAAGCGCGAGGAAATCGGATTCCAAAATCTCGACGTTACTTTCCGCAAAGCGGTTGCGCAGCCAGCCCGCCAAGCCGCGATCGAGTTCGACGGCCGTCACGGGCGCTCCCGTCTCGGCAAGGAGGTCGGTGAGTCCCGCCAGGCCGGGGCCGATCTCGAGATAGGGGGGCCCCAGCGTTTCGGCCTCGGCCACGATCTTCCGGCAGACGTTGCGGTCGTGCAGGAAATTCTGCCCGAACGCCTTGAGGGGGGCGAACCCCAGGTCGGCGAGCAGCTTGCCCGGATGCTCGGCGGAGCGGCCGGTCATGGGCTAGCTCGAAAATCGAGAGGAGGCATAAGCGGAAAGGTCGAGCCCCGACGCGTGGCCGGAAGCCAGGCGGTGCGCGCCCAGGAGCGCGACCATCGCCGCGTTGTCGGTGCAGAAGACCCGCGCGGGGAGGTAGACGCGGACACCCGCCTTTTCGCCCTCGGACGTCATCCGGTCGCGCAGCCTCGAATTCGCCGAGACGCCGCCCGCCAGCACCACGCGCGGGACCCCCTGGCTGCGCGCCGCTGCGATCGCCCTGGAGACAAGCGCGTCGACGATCGCCTCCTGGAAGGAAGCCGCGACGTCGACCCTGGGCGTCGCCTCGCCCTCGGGCGATTCGAGGAACAGGCGGAGGGCGGTCTTGAGGCCTGAGAAGGAGAAATCGAGCGGCGCGCCCGAAACGCGGGCGCGGGGAAAGCGGATGCGGGCCCGGTCGCCCTCGGACGCCATCCGGTCGATGAGGACGCCCCCGGGATATCCCAGCCCCATCATCTTGGCCGCCTTGTCGAACGCCTCGCCGGCCGCATCGTCGCGGGTGGCCCCGAGGCAGCGCGCCTCGTTCCACGACGAGACCAGGAACAGCGAGGTGTGGCCGCCCGAGACGAGCAGGGAGACGTAGGGGAAGGGGATGTCATGCTCGAGGAAGGCCGCGTAGATGTGCGCCTCGAGGTGATCGACGCCGTAAACCGGCTTTTGCCAGGCGTAGCCCAGCGCCCGCGCGAAGCTCAGCCCCACCAGCACCGCGCCGATGAGCCCGGGCCCTGCCGTGGCCGCAACGCCGTCGATCGAGGACCCCTCGCAGCCCGCCGCGTCGAGCGCCTGCCGGGCCGCGGGCCAGACCGTGCGGATGTGCTCCCGCGACGCGAGCTCGGGCACCACGCCGCCGTAGGGGGCGTGGACCGCGACCTGGGAAGAGACGACGTTCGAGCGGAGCCCCGCCTCGGAGTCGTAGACCGCCGCGGCCGTCTCGTCGCATGAGCTTTCGATGCCGAGGACACGCACGGGAAAACCTCGGCTTCAGCCGTTCACAGGAGGTTGGCCGCCAGCTCGGCGAGCGGGGAGCGCTCGCCCTTGACCAGGAGAACGTGGCCGGCCATCTGCTCGCCCTTGAACCGTTCGACGGCGCACGACAGCCCGTTGCTCGCCGAATCGACAAAAGGATTGTCGATCTGGTACGGGTCGCCGGTGAGGACGACCTTGCTGTTCTCGCCCGCGCGGGTCAGGATCGTCTTGACCTCGTGCAGGGTGAGGTTCTGAGCCTCGTCGATGATGATGAACTGGTTCGGGATCGACCGGCCGCGGATGTAGGTGAGCGCCTCGATCTCGAGGATGCCCATGTTGATCAGCTCCTGGTAGCCGCGGATTCCCTGCGCCTGGCCGCCCTGCCCCTGGCGCGACCGCTTGTCCTTGTTGGAACCGAACAGGTACTCGACGTTGTCGAAGATGGGCTGCATCCAGGGCTTGAGCTTCTCTTCGAGGTCGCCGGGGAGGAAGCCGATGTCCTTGCCCATCGGGAGCACCGGGCGCGAGACCAGCATCCGGGAATAGACTTCCTCGTCGGTGATCTTGCGCAGCCCCGCCGCGATCGCCAGCAGCGTCTTGCCGGTGCCCGCCTTGCCGGCAAGCGTGACCAGCTTGACCGAATCGTCGAGCAGGATGTCGAGCGCGAAGTGCTGTTCCTTGTTCTTGGGCCGGATGCCCCAGATCTCTTCCTTCATCGCCGGCAGAAGCTTGATGCGATTGTTCGGGCCGTCGTACCGCCCGAGCGCCGACGCCTGCGTGACGCTGTCGCGATAGACGACGTATTCGTTGGGAAAGAAGGCGGGCGGTTCGGCAGCAATCTCGCCGCTGGCGTAGAAGGCGTCGATCGTCGACTTGGAAGCCTCGCGCTCCTGGTAGCCCTTGTAGAGCTCCTCGATCTCGACGCGGTCGTTCTCGAAATCTTCGGCCGCCAGCCCGAGGGCGTCGGCCTTGATCCGCAGGTTGGTGTCCTTGGAGATGACCACCACGGGAACGTCCATCTCGAGGCCCCGGACGCTCAGCGCGACCGCGAGGATGTGGTTGTCCTCCTTGGTGCCGTGGAGCTCGGCCGGCAGCAGCGCCTCGCCATCCCCGCCGAACGCGACACGGAGGGTGCCTCCGTTCTCGAGCGGGACCCCGATCGCCAGATTCCCCTCGAGGCGCAGCCGGTCGATGATCTTGGAGACGGTGCGGGCGTTCCGCCCCAGCATGTTGAGATCTTTTTTGAAGTGATCGAGCTCTTCGATCACCATGATCGGAATGATGACCTGGTTATCCTGGAATTTGAAAATGGCGGTGGGGTCGTGCAGCAGGACATTGGTGTCCAGCACGAAATTCTTGATCATCCGGCCTCCCGGGTTATTTGATTTCGGACAGCTTCAGGCGCGCCTTTTCGGCGACGGGCGATTTCGGGTGCTTCGAGAGCAGCAGGTCGAACAGCGTCTTCGCGTTTTTCTTGTCGTTGAGAGCCAGGAATGAAAGCCCCTGCTTGTACATCGCATCGGCCGCCTTCTCGGAGGACGGGAACTTGTCGATGACGTCCTGGAAGGCGATGATCGCGTTCTCGTGGTCTTTCTCGGTGTAGTAGCTCTCGCCCCGCCAGTAATAGACGTTGGGCGTCAGCTTGTGGCCGGGATATTTCGAGAGGAAGGCTTCGAACACGGAACGCGCGCGCCCGGCGTCGCCCCCCTTGAGGGTCCCGAGGGCATAGTCGTACATATCCTCAGCGCTTTTCCATTCCTGCGGGGTCGCGGGCGCCGCCTGCGCCGCGCCGCGACTCGATGGCGGCAGCACCTTCTCGAGGCGCTCCTCGAGCGATGCCAGGCGACGGTCGACCTCACCGATCTTGCCGGCCTTCGCCTTGATCTCCTGGAGGACGATGGCGCCTTCGTCGGTCTTGCCGTTGAGGCGGCTGATCTCCTTTTGGACGTCGACCTTGTTCTCGTCGATCCGGGTGTCGGCGGCGCGCAACTCGGACTTGACGCCGTCGAGCGAGTTGGTGAGGTCGGCGAGGTCCTTGCGGAGCGCCAGGATCTCCTCGGGGTTGGCCCGAAGCACCGCCTGCCCCTCTGGAGGCTGGATGGCGGGAGCGGGCGCCGCTGCGGTCGCGCGCTTGGCGGCGGCCATCTCCTGCTTGAGCCCTTCGACCTCTTCCTGGAGACGGACAAATGAACCCGTGTCTGCGACGGCGCAACCGCCCGCTGCCGCGAAACCCGCAAGGCAGAGGATGGAAGCGATCTTCCGGAGCGTGATCATGGGATCGGTTGCCCCCCTAGGTTATTAGCGCACCAGGAAATGACCGCGGCGGTTCCTGGCCCACGCCTCTTCGGTCTCGCCCTGCACGGCCGGCTTTTCCTTGCCATAAGAGACCGTCTGCAGCGCGGTCGAATTGACCCCGAGCGCCGCGAGGTATTTCTTGGCCGATTCCGCACGCCGCTCGCCGAGCGCCATGTTGTATTCGGCGGTGCCGCGGGAGTCGCAATGCCCCTCGATGATGAGCATCCCCACTTTGTTCTTGGACATGTAGGCGGCGATTCCCGCCAGGATGGGCTTGGCGTCGTCGCGGATGGAGGACTGGTCGAACTCGAACAGGATGTCCTGGAACGGTGAGGCCTTTTCCTGGGTCGCGCCGACGCCGGCCTGGGCTTCGGCCATCGCCAGGCGGTTGTCGGAACCCACGGCGCCGGTGCCGTTCTTCCCGCCGCCGGCCCCGTTGCGCGCGGTCTTGGTGCCGGCCTCGCCCTTCAGCGTCTCGCTCGAGATGGCGTCGGACCCGCCGTTGGCGCCCTGCCCCGCCGCTCCGCCGACGCCCGCCGTGCCGGCCGCCCCGGACGCCTCGTCGCCTCCGCGAACGGTCTGCTTCTTCGCGCAACCGACGGACGCAGCCAGCAATAACGTCAAAAGCAGGATAACCCAGCTGTTTCTCATGACATGCCCTCCGTACGAAATGGTTTTATCTGATAAAAGATTATCGTCGTGGTGACCAGGAAGGTGAGCCGATCCCCGTGAGACCGGAGAACAATTTGCGTTCGTAACGACCATCCAGCGAAATGATTTTCAGGTCAGAGTAGTCTTTTTTCTGAAAGGAGTAAACAACGTAGCGGCCGTCCGGCGAGAAGCACGGGTCAAGGCAATCGCCCGACCCGGAAGCGAGCAGTTTCTGGTCGGATCCGTCGGGCCTGACGGTGTAGATCGAGTACCGCCCCCCGCTGAGCGAGGTGAAGGCGATCAGGTTGCCCTGGGCCGACCAGGAAGGCGAAGTCGAATAGGAGCCCACGTGGGAGACGCGCGTCTCGGCGCCGCCGCCGATATCCTTGACGTAGACCTGGGGAGATCCGCCCCGGTCGGAGACGAACGCCATCCGCTTGCCGTCGGGGGAGACAGAGGGGGAGACATCGATGCCGCCGCCGCCCACTTCCCGGTTCATGGTGCCCGTGGCAAGGTTCATGGAATAGATGTCGGAATCGCCGGAGGCGCTGGCGGAGAAGTAGAGGATGTCGCCCGCCGGAGAAAAGCAGCCCGGCGTCTTGGAGCTGCCGAACTTCACGGCGGTCATCTCCCGGCCGTCCATGAGATTGCGGATGTAGATCAGGGGGAGGCCGGACCGATAGGAGGTGAACGCGAGGCGCTGCCCGTCGGAGGCCCAGCGGGGAAACAGGTTGAAGCTCTTGTTGTCGGTGACCTTGCGCAGGTCCTCGCCGTCGATGCCGATGAGGTAAATCTCTTTGCCCTTGTCGGCGCTGCCCCGGCCCGGATGCGCCGAGAAGGCGATGTCGGTGTCGAAGACGCCCCGGACGCCGGTGAATGCGTTGAGGACTTCATTCGCGAACTTGTGCCCCATCATCCGGATGCGTCGCACCGGACCCGTGTAGCGCTTGCCGATCATCAGCGTGCCCAGCGTCGCGTCGTAGAGCCGCATCTCGAGCGTGACCTGGTCGCCGCGCACGTCGACCTTGCCGATGACGATGGCCTCGGCGCCGATCAGTTTCCAGGAGGGGAACGCAAGCGGCGCCCCGCCGCGCTCGAAATGGGTCGGCAGCACCCGCTCGAGGTAGGCCTCGGAGCCGATGACGTCGAAGATGGAGGTCATGGCGAGGTCGCCGGAGATGACCTTGGGGAGGACCTTGCCGAGCGCCGGGTCGCCCGACGCGACGACGAACGGGGGGATCGCAACCGGCATCCTCCGGCCACCCGACGCGTTGATGTCGATGGAGAGGATCGCCCGTGCGGGCCCGGCGAATGCGGTCATGACCACCAGCGCCACCAGGGCGGCTGCAAGACGGAGCTTCAATAGACCCCTCCTGAACCGTAAAAGTTGAAGGACACCTGAAAATGGGTCTCGCCGAGAATCAGCGCTTCGGGAGGACTGGGAAGCGGGCTCGCCTTCATGATCGCCCGCTTGACCGACTCGTCGAAATAGAAGTTGCCCGACCTCCGGATGATCTCGACGCCGGCCGAGGGAACATAGCCATCGCGCTGAATCATGATGACGACGGTGGCCACCAGCGCCTTCGCGTCGCCGACCGGCTGCGTCCAGTTGGCCCGGATCCTCTCGTCGAGCGCCCGCGCGTACTTGAGCTCCTCGGAATTGGCGTCGGGCTTTCGGCCCGAGACCGGCCCGTACCCCGTGACGGGCCCCATCGCGGCCAGGTTGACCTGGTGGGAGGCCCGGTCGCGCATCTTGCGGAGCATCTCGTTGAGCTCCACCTGTGCCCGCTTTTCCTCGATCGCCTTCCCGGCATTCGCCTCGGCCGTCTTCCGGGCGCGCAACGCATTGACCGCGTCGCGGACCTGGTGCACATCGGGCTTCGCGTCGTGCGTCGCCATGGCGGTGGGGCTGGCGGGCGATGCGGCTTTCTTCGGCGCGGATGCCTTCGGAGCGGCCTTCTTTCCGCGAGGAGGCTCGGCGGGCTTCGGAAGCGCCTCTTCGGCAGGCGCGGGTGCGGGCGCCGCGGGACCCGCAGGGACGAGCCCGACGAGATCGACGACCGTAACTGGCGTGAGGCTGAGGAGCGGGGACGCTCCCCACTTCATCCAGGCGGCGCCGAGGCCGGCCAATGCAAAATGCAGCACGACCGACAGCAGCACCATGAATCCCAGGTTCTGCTCGCGGAAAGGCCTGAATACGGGGGCTTGTACCCGGCGGCCCCTAACGCTCGAGCGGTTCTGTGACCATCCCAAGTTTTTCGATCCCGGAGTTCCGTATCTCGGCGATCACCTTGACCACGAAACCGTATGGCACGCTGCGATCGGCCCGGAAATAGACCTGGCGGTCGACGCGTCGGGATACGACCTCCTTGAGCACGGGACTGAGCCGGTTGAACTCGACCCCCTGCTTTCCGATGAAAATGCGGCTGTTGGCGTCGACGGTGACGACGAGCCGCTCTTCTTCCGCGTGCAACGCCTTGGCGTTGGCCTGCGGCAGGTTGACATCGACCCCCTGCGTCAGCATGGGGGCCGTGACCATGAAGATGATGAGAAGAACAAGCATGACGTCGACGAGCGGCGTCACGTTGATCTCGGACATCGCCCTCGGGATCCGGCGATGGTCGTCGCCGCCTCCTCCTATGCCCATGCCCATGGCGTCAGTTCCGCTCGATCTTGCGTTCGACCAGGTTGACGAAGTCGGCGGCCATGCCGTCGAGCGTCGTGGCGATCAGGCGGACGCGATTGACGAAATAGTTGTAGGCCATGACCGACGGGATAGCGGCCGCGAGGCCGGCCGCGGTGGCGACGAGCGCCTCGGCGATACCGGGGGCGACGGTGGACAGCGTGGCGTTACCGCTAGCGGCGATGCCGGTGAAGGCGTTCATGATGCCCCAGACGGTGCCGAAGAGGCCGATGAACGGGCTGGCGCTGCCGACAGTCGCCAGGAAAGGCAGGTAGCTTTCCATCTGCTCGATCTCTTCGTTGATGGCGATGCGCATGGTCCGGCCGATGTTCTCGAGCGGGAACGGCGACCCCGGCTCGGTGCGGCCTCGCTGAATGCGCGTCAGCTCGACATAGCCGCGGCGGAAAACCTCGCTCATCGGGGTGCGTTCGAACGAGTCGACCTGCTCGTAGAGGGACGACATCTTCGAGTCGTCGAAGCTCTTGCGGAACACGCGCTGCTGGACTTCGATCCCCTTGAACAGCTTGAACTTCATGAAAATGACGGCCCAGGAGACGACGGACGAGAGGACGAGCATCAAGAGGATCAGCTTGACGATAGGCCCCGCGAGCATGACGTGCTTGAACACTTCGGTGTCGAACATGCCGGCCGTCGTGACGGGCATCGCCGCCGCAGCCAAGGTGAAGGAAAACATCTGTCGAGAAACCTCCTCGAGTCGGTAGTAACACATCTGTATAACCGATTCCCGCGAGGGAATCAATGCCCGCCGAAATCATTGACAAGATCGCCAGTGTTTACATAGGATAGGGGCGTGGAACCGAATGCCCTGAAAAAATCACGCAACACTCGGCAGCGGACGGTCATTCTCGATATCCTTCGGCAGACCCGTTCCCATCCTTCCGCCGAGGCAATCTATCGCGAGGCGCGCAAGAAGCTTCCGAACATCAGCCTCGGCACGGTCTACCGCAACCTCGGCTTTCTGCGCGATCAGGGCATGGTCAAGGAGATCCGGGCGGCCATCTCCACCGGCTCCCGCTTCGAGGCGGCGATTCCCCCGCACGCCCATTTCCACTGCTGCCATTGCGACCTCGTGGTCGATATTCCCCTACCCGAAACGCTGTACGATTTCGGATGGGAATGCAGCGAGCACATCTCTTCGATCAACGAACTCGAGCTGCACGTAATCGGCGCCTGCGCCGGCTGCGCTCCCTCCCCGATGCACGCCGGGGCCTGACCCGCAACAGCAAGCTCCCCCGCCAATGCCCTCCTCGTATCCGTCCGTCATCTCGCCCGAATAAGGGGCGACTGGGCACGGGTCACCTCCCTCATCATTCCCCAGCGCGCAGCGGATCCGGGTGTCCCCGGACGGGGGCCTATGCCCCGAGCGGATTTAGCCGCCATGGAAGGCGGCGCGAGGGGTATGGAGTCGCAGGGAGGCCATGGATGGCCCAGCAAGACGTCCCCCGGGAGGGGATACCCGGAGCGCGTCAAGCGACGGGGATTCGCGGGAGAACACAAAACCACAAGTCGGGACAACTGGGCAGCGAACGCAAAAAAAGCCGGGAGCGGTTGCCCGCCCCCGGCTTGGATCGAACCAGATTGCGTGGTTGCTTGCCGGCTTACGCCAGCTTGCGGCCGCCTTCGGCAGCCCACTTCTCGAGCATCGGCGTGGTGACGGACTTCGGGCGCTCGATCGCGTAGCCGAGACCGCGGTCCCACGTGATGTTGGCCATGCAGCCCAACGCGCGGCCGACGCCGAACAGGACGGTGTAGAAGTCCCATTCCTTGAGGCCGTAGTAGTACTGGATGACGCCCGACTGCGCATCGACGTTCGGCCACGGGTTCTTGGTCTTGCCGTGCTCGGTGAGGACGCCCGGGGCGACTTCGAAGATCATGGAAACCAGCTTGAACAGCGCATCGTCCTTGAGGCCGGGGGTGCTGAGGCAGAACTCGCGCTGCGCCATGTAGCGGGGGTCGGTCTTGCGGAGCACGGCGTGGCCGTAGCCCGGGATGACCTGGCCGGCGTTGAGCGTATCCCACAGCGCCTTCGTGATGAGTTCCTTCGTGGGCTCGACGCCCTTGCAGTACTTCTCCTGGAACTTGATGGTCCAGTCGAGCACTTCCTGGTTGGCCAGGCCGTGGAGCGGACCCGCGAGACCGTTGAGGCCGGCCGAGTAGGAATAGTAGGGATCGGAAAGCGCCGAGTGGACCAGGTGGGTCGTGTGGGCGGAAACGTTGCCCGACTCGTGATCGGAGTGGAGGATGAAGTACATCCGGGCCACGTCCTTGTAGGTCTCGCTCTGGCCGATCATGTGGGCGAAGTTGGCGCCCATGTCAAGCGTCGGGTCGATCGCGATCTGCTTGTCGCCACGGTACTTCAGGTTGTAGATGAACGCCGCGAGGATCGGGATGCGGGCAACGATGTCGGTGGCGTCTTCATAGACGGATTCCCACGCGGTCATCTTGTTGAACTTGCCGGAGTTGTAGAAGGCGGCGAACTTGGAATCCTTCTGCATCATCAAGAGGCCGGCGGACAGCATGACCATCGGGTGGCTTTCGGCGGGCATCGCACGGACGGCCTTGAACACGTATTCGGGAACGACCTGGCGCGTCTTGAACTCGGCGACGACTTCTGCGACCTGCGCGGCGGTCGGGATCTCGCCCGTCAGCAGGAAGTACCAGAACGACTCGACGGTCGGGTACTTGGAGCCGGGCGCCTTCGGCAGCGCTTCGAACGTCTCGGGGATGGTCTTGCCGCGGAAGCGGATGCCTTCCTGCGGGTCGAGGTAGGAGATGTCGGTGACCAAACTGCGAATGTCGCGCGCACCACCGATGCACTGGTCGATCGTGACCTCGTCGATCTTGACCTTGCCGAACTCCTTCACCAGCTTCTGTGTGCGGGGACGCCAATCCGTGATCTTCTGTGCCAACGTTTCCTTCAGGCCCATACCGTTAGTACCCCCTTTTCATCCCTTTGGGATGTATATGGTGGAGACAACTGCGCGCAAAACAGGAACAAATCCCGTTTGATTCGAAACTGCGGATTGAATACGGTATACACTCTGTCCGTGGTTATAGCAAGAAAGTTTTGCAATCGTCAAGTGGGAAGAAATGGCGTTTGACTTGTGCCGATTTCCCTTGTAGGATTAGCGGCTTACCTCGATCATGATCGGAAAGGCCAAGACCGGAATGGAGACGTTCGAACAGAAAATAATCGCACGCCGATTCATCGTTACGCTCGAATGCAACCCCCCGAAAGGCGGCGATCTCTCGCCCGTTTTGACCCGACTCGCCCCCTTCGCCGGACGCATCGATGCGATCAACGTGACCGACAGCCCGATGGCGAAGGCCCGGATGAGCGCGATCGCGGCTTCTGCCGTCATCGAGCGCCGGACGGGCATCGAAACCATCTTCAACTTCACCTGCCGCGACCGGAACCTGATCGCGCTTCACGCCGACCTGCTCGGGGCGCATGCGCTTGACTTGCGCAACGTCCTGTGCGTCACGGGCGACCCCACTTCCCTCGGCGACTGGAAAGAGGCGCGGGGGGTGTTCGAGTTCAACTCCGGCGGACTGCTCAAGCTGGTGCGCGCGCTGAACGCCGGCACCGACCATGCGGGGAAGGCGCTACCGGCGGGCGGCTCGATGCTCTTCCCGGGGGCGGTCTGCTGCCCTTCCGCCCTGTCGGTCGAGACCGAGATCCGCGAAACGGTCCGGAAAGCGGAGGCAGGCGCCTGCTACTTCCTCTCTCAGCCCGTCTTCGACGCCCCGGAAGCGCGCGCCTTCCGCGAAGCGACGCTGGCCGCGGGTGTGACGGCCCCGATCGTGTTCGGCGTGATGCCGCTGAAAAGCCTCGCCTTCGCAAGATACCTCGACGAGAACGTCCCCGGGATCCGGATCCCGGCCCCGGTACTCGACCGCCTCTCCTCCGTCCCGGAATCCGAAGCGGCGGCCGAGGGGATCCGGATCGCCTCGGGGCTCGCGCGCGAGCTGGGCGAATTCGCCGCCGGCGTCCACATCATGCCCACCGGCCCCCTCGAATCCGCCGTCGCCATCCTAGACGCCCTGGCGCGCTAACGGAATTCCGCTCCGGACGTGCGGAAACCCTTGGTTGACATCGCCCCTTCCGGTCGTCGAGAATCAATCTCATGGATGATCAAAGCGTTCGGTTTTCCGAAGAGCATGTATGGGTGCTCGACATGGGTGATTGTGCCCGGGTCGGGCTTTCCGACTACGCCCAGGAGCAGTTGGGCGAGATCGTCGCTTTCACGGCGACCGAGGTCGGGCTTCTCCTCGAACCCGGCGATCCGCTGGGCGAGGTCGAGTCCCAGAAGACCGTCGTCGAGTTGCCCTGCCCCGTCACCGGCACGGTGCGGGCGATCAACGACGAAGTCGTCGAGGACCCGTCCATCATCAACGTCGATCCCTACGGCAAGGGATGGCTGATCGAGATCGAACTGAACGACCCCTCCGAGATCGACCACCTGATGACGTCCGAAGAGTACGACGAGTTCAACGAAGACTAGCGACCTCACCGACCGGCTCTCCCGTTCCCCGAACAACTTTTCCTCGGCGATACCCATCCCCGCGCCCGGATATCCCGCATGCCTGTCGACTGACGATTAATTGTCGGCGGGCCCGAAGATCCCCGTCTAGAGCCACGCGGGGGGCGCCCTTCCCGGGGGACGTCTTGCCGGCCCATCCATGGGCCGTCTGCGACTCCCTTCGGCGATCCTCCGCCGTCCATGGCTCCCGGATCGCCTCAGAGGCCCCCGTCCAGGGCCCCCCCGCTTAGGCTTACGCCGGGGATCGGGAGGCCTCGGTCACACCCCCGGACGCAGGGCAACCTGATACATCGTGCATCGTCGGCCTTCACCTTTATGGTTCGAATATTCCCCACCCTAACGGCATCCCACCCCGAGATTTTCGCCTTCGGTGAAACTATCCCTATCGGCGGCCATATGGCCCCGCGGAGACACGGATGTCGTGAGCGGGGACATGGCAGTGAGCCGGAATGGATTCCGGCGAAACGAAGGTTGCGGGAAAGGTTCACCGGAGGCGTCACGGCGGAAGGCGAACCCCGGCGGAGTCGAATCGCGGGGGTGCACTCCGATGGGGCGTATGGCCCGAGCGGTTTGAGCCGCCATGGATGGCGGCGCGAGGGTCATCCGAGGCGCATCCGGCGCATGGATGTGCCGGATGCGCCGTCCCCGAAGGAGAGCGCTCCCGCGATTCGGCGGCAGCGAGGTCAGGATGTCCGAGCGTGAGCCGGCTCTGATGCGGTCCGGGAAGGGAGCCCCCGCGTGGCGCTCGCCGGGAGTCGGCAAGAGATACGATCGCAGCTATCCCCAGGGCGTTCGCCCTCGGTCCCGACAGCGGAAGAAGGTAGGGGGTCTGAGCGAAATGCCCCCTCCGATGACGCCGAGGGACCGAGGGTCTCCGCCCGGCTGCACACTGTCGCATGTTCCCGTCACGAAAAAGGGGCGCCCCCTTACGGGAGCGCCCCTTTCGTTACTGGGCCGTATCAGGCCGGCGATCAGTGGTGCGAGGAGCCGGGCTTCTTGCCCTGGACCTCTTCGAGCTCGAGCGGGTGCTCGTGCTCCATCTGCTCCATCGACAGCTTCCCGTCGAGCCAGGTGAAGGCCATCGGCGAGAAGTCGGGGTTGATGAACACATAGTAGAAGTGCCAGACGATGATGGCCAGCGTGGCCAGGATCGCCTCGTAGTAGTGGATCAGCGTCGCGATGTCGAGTGCCCACATCGGCAGGTGCTTGAGCGCCGCGGTGGCGAACCAGAGCATGAAGCCGGTGACGATCATGACGATGGTGCCCCACAGCAGCGCGAGGTATTCCATCTTCTCGATGTAGCTGAAGCGGCCGCAGCGCGGACCGTGGTCCTTGATGCCGAGGTAGAACTGCATCATGTCGAAGATGTCGCGCAGATCCTTGGGCGCCGGCAGCATCTGGTAGAACTGCTTGCGGCCGCGCTCGGTCGTGATGATGTACCACACGTGCGAAAGCGAGGCGAAGATCATGATGACGGCGGCCGTCCTGTGAAGCAGGCCGCGGCCGATCGAGTTGACCGCGTCGGAGGCGAACGGCAGCGACCACTTGTATTTCAGGGCGAAGCCGGTGATGACCAGCGTGATGAACGTCGACAGCGTCAGGAAATGCTGCAGCCGCTCGGGCTTGTTGAGCCGCTCGAAGTAGCCGGGGGCGTTGCGCCGGGCCAGGTAGCGGATGCGCATCTTGCGGAAGAAGTCGAGGCCGTTGTGCGCCGCCATGCCGCCGATGGTGCCGAGGATCAGCACGAAGTAGAGCTTCTTGACGAAGTCCTTGATCCAGGCGCCGGTGCCGCCGGGGCCGACGTGGATGTTGCCCTGGGCGACGAAGTCGTTGACGCCGGGGTGGCACTTCCCGCAGGTGACCTTGAGGTTGTTGTCGTTGATCGAGGAACGGGCGTCGCTCTCGGGATAGACCTTGTGGCCGGTGTGGCAGTCGGCGCAGGTGGCGACGCGGGCGTCGCCGAGCGCTTCGGAAAGGCCGTGGAAGCTGTCCTGGTAGCCCTTGACCTTCTCGACCGATACGCCGTACTTGGCGGCCATCTTGTCGGCGCCGTGGCACGAGGGGCAAGCCTTCTCGGAGACGATGGCGGCGATGGTGACCTTGCCTTCCTTGCCCCTGATGTTGTGGTCGCCGTGGCAGTCGATGCAGCCCGGCGCGTCGGGAACGCCGCGTTCGAACGAGGTGCCGTGGATGCTCTGGGCCCAGTCGCCGGTGTCGTGGCACTGGCCGCACGTCTTGGGAACGTTGGAGCGGAAGACCGGCGAGGCCGGGTCGAGGCGGTCCTTCACGTCATGGGACCCGTGGCACGACACGCAGGTGGGAACCGAGGTGTCGCCCGCGAGCAGCTTCTTGTAATGGACACTCTGCGCGTACATCTTGCCGGCGCCCGGGATCGGGATGCCGGAGCGCCGCGCCGCCTCGGTGGCGCCGTGGCAACGCATGCAGGTCTTGGACACGTTCTTGAAGCTGACGTGCGAATTGTCGTCCTTGGCCTTGAGGATGTCGTGGGCGCCGTGGCAGTCGGCGCAGCGCGGCGGGTTGGCTGCGTTGACGCCGGCGTGCAGCACGACGTGACGGCTCTGGGAGAACACCTTCGCGGCTTCGGCATGGCAGCCGGAGCAGTCGACCTGCTTGAGGTGCGCCGTGTGGGGCAGCGCGCCGCCGATGTCGGTGTGGCAGTCGGTGCACGACATGCCGGCGTGGACGGACTTGGCGAACTTGTCCTTGTCGACCTGGAAGGTGATGACGGGGCTCTCGGGGACGTCGCGCTTGATCGCCGCGGGCCCGCCCTCCTTCAGCCCCGCATCGGAAGCCGACATGCTCTTTTCGCTGTGGCAGCCGAAACAATCGTCGTTGCTGACCGCCATCGCGACGGCGGGCAGCATGGCCAGGCCGAACGCGAGCAGGGCGGCCAGTCCGATGCGACGCGTTGCGCGCCTCGTGTTACTGGGGGACATTGCTTCTCCCTTCTCCTTAAGAATATGTTGGGTTAGGTATCGATGAGGATTTTCGAACAGTAATAAATACAGCACAATCACCGGGCGAATCAAGTCGAAATTTCCGCGGGCGCCGCAGGACGGCATCGGACAGGGGGGTCCGGCGAACTTTCCGTGGAGTTCCGTGCGGTTAACCGATCCGGCCCCTGCCGGTCCACAGGGATTTCCACCGCTCTCCACAGCCGTCGCACCCCGGGGCCTGCGTCAAAATAGGCGGGAATCCGCAGGGTTATAAATTTCCTCGGCGGGCGATTTCCTTTCCCTTGACAGCGCCGGACAGCCCCCATATCTTGTATCCCTGTCATCGAAGACCACAATATAGGCGATAATATCCAATATAATAAGATCAGGGGCCGGTTCCCGCAGGAACCGCCCGGATGGAGCGAACCATGGAGATGAACCTTTCCCTTTCCACGTCGCCGGTGTCCGTCGCCGGCGCGGAAATATCGCATCGCGCCGCCGGCTTGGGGGGGCACGACCAGCCGCCCGCCGAGTGGGTGGCGGCCATGGCCGCCAAGTACGGCCCCATGCCGATCAGCGACAACGCACGCACCGTGCTCGAGCGGCGCTACCTCAAGAAAGACAACCATGGCACGCCGGTCGAGACGCCCGAGGAGATGGTCGCCCGCGTCGCCTACAACATCGCGCTCGCCGACGGCCTCTATTACGGCGCCATCCCCGAGGTCGTGCTGCGCGGGGCCGAGACGTTCTATGCCATGATCTCGTCGCTCGCGTTCCTGCCCAACTCCCCCACGCTGATGAACGCCGGGCGCGAGCTGCAGCAGCTCTCGGCCTGCTTCGTCCTGCCGGTCGAAGACTCGATGGACTCGATCTTCGACGCGGTCAAGCACACCGCCCTCATCCACAAGAGCGGCGGGGGCACCGGCTTCTCGTTCTCGCGGCTGCGTCCCAAGAACGACGTCGTCAAGTCCACCAAGGGTATCTCCTCGGGCCCCATCTCGTTCATGACCGTCTTCGACGCGGCCACCGAGACCATCAAGCAGGGCGGCACGCGGCGCGGCGCCAACATGGGCATCCTGCGCGTCGACCATCCCGACGTCATGGAATTCATCTCCTGCAAGGCCAAGAACGACCGGCTCAACAACTTCAACATCTCGATCGCGCTGACCGAGGATTTCATGAAGGCGGTCGAGGCCGACAGCGAGTACAGCCTGGTCAACCCGCACTCGAAGCAGGCCGAGGGCACGCTCAAGGCGCGCGAGGTGTTCGAGAAGATGGTCGACTCGGCCTGGAAGAACGGCGAGCCGGGCATGATCTTCATCGACCGGATCAACCGCGACAACCCCACGCCCAAGATCGGCGCCATCGAGAGCACCAACCCGTGCGGCGAGCAGCCGCTGCTCCCCTACGAAAGCTGCAACCTGGGCTCGATCAACCTGCTCGCGATGCTGGCCGGCGAGAACGGCTCCACCCGCATCGACTACGACAAGCTGAAGAATACGGTCCACGATTCCGTCCATTTCCTCGACAACGTCATCGACATGAACAACTACCCCCTGCCCGAGATCCGGCAGATGACGGTGGGCAACCGCAAGATCGGCCTGGGCGTCATGGGCTTCGCCGACATGCTGATCCGGCTGGGCATCCCCTACGACTCCGACGAGGCGCTCGCCATCGGCCAGGAACTGATGAGCTTCATCCAGGAGGAATCGCAGGCCGCGTCGGCCAACCTCGCGCGCGAGCGGGGGGCGTTCCCCAACTACCCGGTCAGCGTCTTCCCCGAGCGGTCCGACGTGCCGCGCCGCAACGCCACCACGACGACGATCGCGCCGACCGGCACGATCAGCATCATCGCCGGCGTCTCCAGCGGCATCGAGCCGGTCTTCGCCCTGTCCTATATCCGCAACGTAATGGACAAGGACCACCTGGTCGAGGGGCACCCGCTCTTCGAGGCCGAGATGAAGCGGCGCGGGCTCTACACGCTCGACCTGATGCGCAAGGTGTCCGAGGCGGGCACGCTCCACGGCCTCGAAGACATCCCCGAGGAATTGCAGCGCGTCTACGTCACCGCGCACGACATCTCGCCCGAGGCGCACCTGCGGATGCAGGCGGCCTACCAGAAATACGTCGACAACGCCGTCTCCAAGACCGTCAACTTTCCTGCCGACGCCACGCGCGACGACATCCGCAAGGTGTTCGTCCTCGCCTACAAGCTGGGGTGCAAGGGCGTCACGGTCTACCGCGACAAGAGCCGCGACGAGCAGGTGCTCAACATCGGCGGCGTCAACAAGAAGGAAGCCGGCGAGGACGTCGCGGCAATCGCGCCCGCAACCGACGACGGAGGCATCTACGTCTCCCCCCGCCCCCGCCCCGACACGCTGATCGGGGTCACGCGCGAGATCGCCACGAGCTGCGGGAAGCTCTACGTCACGATCAACCGCGACGAAAAGGGCATCTTCGAGGTGTTCAACCAGATGGGCAAGGCGGGCGGCTGCGCGGCCTCCCAGTCCGAGGCGATCGGCCGGCTGGTGTCGCTGGCGCTGCGCTCCGGCGTCCAGCCCGACACGATCATCAAGCAGCTCAAGGGCATCTCGTGCCACCTGCCGTCGTGGGGCGGCAACGGCGACAAGATCCTCTCCTGCGCCGACGCGGTCGCCAAGGCCATCGAGTGGTACGTCGAAAGCGTCGACAAGCTGTTCGCGGGCGCCGCCGCGATGTCCCCCGGCGAAGTGGCCGCGGCCGCCGCGAGCGCCACGTCTCCCCGCAAGCGCAACGCCAGCGACGAGATCGCGCGCGGCGCCTGCCCCGACTGCGGCAGCCAGGTCGAGCGGCAGGAGGGCTGCCTCAAGTGCCGCTCCTGCGGCTTCTCCGAATGCTAATATAGGGAAAGCGCACCGATCGACCCGACGAAGCACCGGGGGGACGCCGCAGCGTCCCCCTTTTTTTATCCCCCGAAAGAGGACCCATTGGCCGACACGCCGTTCGTCACGTTCGAAGGAATCGAGGGCTCGGGAAAAAGCACGCAGTTGGCGCGCTTGTCGCAACACCTGACCCGTCGCGGCATCGTCCACCGGACCACGCGCGAACCGGGCGGCACCCCGCTCGCCGACCAGATCCGGTCGCTGCTGCTCTCCCCGCGCGAGGAAGAGGTCTGTTCCGAGACCGAGCTGTTGCTCTACGCCGCGTCGCGCGCCCAACACGTCCGCAGCGTCGTCCTGCCGGCGCTGGCAGGCCGGTTGCCCGTGCTGTGCGACCGCTTCCTCGATGCGACCTGCGCTTACCAGGGCGCGGCCCGGGGACTCGACCGCGCGGCGATCGACTGGCTCAACGCCTATGCGGCCGGCGAGGCGAAACCCGCGCTCACGCTGCTGTTCGACGTGCCGGTCGCGGTCGGCTTCGCCCGCGTCTCGGCACGCGGCGGCGCCCCCGACCGCCTCGAAAGCGAATCGCACCGATTCCACGAGCGGGTCCGCGAGGGCTATCTCGAGCTCGCAGCGCGCGAGCCCGGCCGCATCGTCGTCATCGACGCCACGCCCTCCCCCGACCGGGTGCATGACGCCGTGCTCGCCGTGGTCGCGGAGCGTTTCGCGTGGTGACGGCTTTTTCCGCAATCCTCGGGCAGGAGCGCGCAATGGGACTGCTGCGCCGATACGCCGCGGCCGACGGGAAAGCGGCCGGCTTCCTGTTCCACGGCGAGGAGGGGATCGGCAAGGAGATGGCCGCGCGCGCCTTCGCCGAGGCGCTGATCTGCCGGGAGCCCGGCGACGACGGCGCCTGCGGGCATTGCCGCGACTGCATGCTGCTCGCCGGCGGGGGGCATCCCAGCCTGTTCTTCGTCACACGCCCCGAGGACAAGGCCTCCATCCCGATCGACAGCATCCGGTCGCTTTGGGAAGAGCTGTCGCTCAAGGCGTTCTCCGACCGGCCCCGCGTCATCCTTTTCCTGCCCGCCGACGACCTGCAGCTTCCGGCCGCCAATGCACTGCTCAAGACGCTCGAGGAGCCGCCCCCCAACACCCACCTGCTGCTGGTCGCGCACCGGCTGTCCAAGGTGCCGGCGACGATCCTCTCGCGCTGCCAGAAGATCCCTTTCTCGCCGCTTTCGCCCGATATCGTCGAGCGAATCCTGCTCGCTTCCGGCGAGATCGAAGGGAAATACCCCGAGGAAGCGTTGCGCACCGCGGTGGCCTGCTCGGGCGGCAGCCCGGGACGCGCGCTCGCCATGCTTTCCGCCGGCGACGAAAACCGGAAGGACTGGCTTCGGCTGCTCTACAAGTTCGACCCGGCCGCCACTTTCAAGTTCACCGACCTCTGGAAGAAGGCCGAGGAGCGCGACGACGCCTTCGCCGTGCCGCTGTCGCTCCTGCGAGACCTGCTCCTCTTATCTTCCGGGGCGAACGGGGTTATAATGAATCAGGATCTGCTTGGTGAGCTCGACTCGGTCGCAAGGCGAAAGCCGGCCTCGGCTTGGGCGCGGGCCATGAAGATGCTGCTCGAAACATCCCGCATGCCCCCCAAACAGTTCCAGCGGCGGCTCGCCATCGAGTCGCTGATCTTTCGTTCCCACGGAAAGGAATGACCCAGTCTATGGAGCTCGCCGGAGTCAAGCTGCGCGGCGTTTGCAAGATATACCATTTCGACTGCACCGACGTTCCGCTCGAAAAGGGCGATTTCGCGGTGGTGTCGACCGAGCGGGGCGTCGCCTTGGGCGAAGTCGACCGGCGCCTCCGCGACTTCACCCCGACGGGGGAGAAAACCACGTGGCCCCGCGTCCTGCGCGTCGCCACGGCCGACGACCTGCGCATCCACAAGGAAAACGAGAAGCGCGAGAGCGACGCACACGACGTCTGCGTCGACCGGATCGCGGCCCGCGGTCTCGACATGAAGCTCGTACGCACCGAGATCCTGCTCGACCGGAGCAAGGCCATCTTCTACTTCACGGCCGACGGCCGGATCGACTTCCGGGAGCTGGTCAAGGATCTTGCCCACGAGCTCCGGACCCGCATCGAGATGCGGCAGATCGGCGTCCGCGACGAGGCGCGCGTCATCGGCGGTATCGGTCCGTGCGGCAAGGAGCTTTGCTGCGCCTCGTTTTTGACCGACTTCGAGCCGATCACGGTCAAGATGGCGAAGGACCAGCGGCTGTCGCTCAACCCCGCCAAGCTGTCGGGCGTGTGCGGCCGCCTCATGTGCTGCCTGATCTACGAACACGAATCGTACGGGTGCAAGGGCGGTGCTTGTGGCGGCAAGGGCGGACGCCGCGACACCGGCGGCAAGCCGGGCCCGCAGGGCCGGCCGCGGGAAGCCGCACCCGCCGACAAGGCGAATCCTTCCAGGACGGCTCCCCCGCAAGAGGCCGCGACGGCGACCGTTGCGGCGCCGGAAATTCCCCCCGACGCCGGCACGACTTCGGCACCGGCCACCCCCGGCCCCGAGGTGACGGAGTGAGCGACACGTTCTACATCACCACGCCCATCTACTACGTCAACGACGTGCCGCACATCGGTCACGCCTACACGACGGTCGCGGCCGATACGCTTGCGCGCTATAACCGGCTCAAAGGGCGCCAGGTGTTTTTCCTGACCGGCACCGACGAGCACGGCGAGAAGGTGCAGAAGAGCGCCGCGAAGCTGGGACTCCAGCCGCGGGAACTGGCCGACCGGGTCGTCACCCGCTTCCAGGGGCTCACTCCCGCACTCGAGATCACCAACGACGACTTCATCCGCACCTCCGAGCCCCGCCACTACGCGGCGGTTTCGAAGCTGTTCGAGATCTCCCTCGCGAACGGCGACATCTACCTCGGCGCCTACGAGGGCTGGTACTGCACGCCTTGCGAGTCGTTCTGGACCGAGCTCCAGCTGCTCGACGGGGGGCTATGCCCCGATTGCAAGCGGCCGGCCGAGAAGCGCTCCGAGCCGTCCTACTTCTTCCGCCTGTCGAAATACCAGGACCGGCTGCTCGCGTATTACAAGGCGAACCCGAAGTTCATCCGCCCCGAGGCGCGGCGCAACGAGATCGTCTCGTTCGTCGAGGGGGGCCTGAACGACCTGTCCATCTCGCGCACCTCGCTGTCCTGGGGCATCCCGGTGCCCGGCGACCCGGCGCACGTCATCTACGTCTGGTACGACGCGCTCACCAATTACCTTACAGGCCTGGGCTACCCCGACGCGAACCCCGCTCAGGTCGACACGTTCTGGCCGGCCGACATCCACCTCGTCGGCAAGGACATCATCAAGTTCCATTGCGTCTACTGGCCCGCGTTCCTGATGTCAGCGGGGATCGCACCGCCCAAGGGCGTCTTCGCCCACGGGTGGTGGACCGTCGAGGGCCAGAAGATGAGCAAGTCGCTGGGGAATGTCGTCGACCCCTACGAGATGGTCGAAGCCTACGGCGCCGACGCCTTCCGCTATTTCCTTTTGCGCGAGGTGCCGTTCGGCAAGGACGGCGACTTCTCGAAGAAGTCGATGGTGCACCGGATCAACGCCGACCTCTCGAACGCCTTCGGCAACCTGCTCAACCGGACGCTGGGCATGCTCGGCAAGAATTTCGGCGGCGTCGTGCAGGCGCCGGCGCCCGAGGGCGACCTCGACGCGGCGCTGGCCGCGAAGGCGGCCTCGGTCGTCTCGTCCGTCGACGCGCACATGAACGAGCTCGAGTTCAGCCGGGCGCTCGAGTCGATCTGGGAGCTGGTCGACGCCGCAAACAAGTATATCGACACGACCGAGCCATGGAAGCTGGCCAAGGACCCGGCCATGAAGGGGCGTCTCGGCACCGTGCTCTACAACGCGCTCGAGGCGGCGCGCATCTGCGTGCTGCTCACCTCCCCCGTCATCCCGGCCGCCGCGCAAAAGATGTGGGCCGCGCTGGGATGCGACACCCCCGTGGCCGGGACGACGCTTGCGGCCTCCGGCGCGTGGGGCGGCCTTGAAGCCGGCGTCACGCTCGAGAAGTCCGCGATCGCCTTCCCACGCATCGAAGAGGAGCCGGCGTAACGCCCCTTCCGCCCATGTTCTTCGACACGCACGCCCACCTCGACATCTCCCCGCTGCGCGAAACCGAAAGCGATGTGGTCGCCCGGGCCCGCGCCGCGGGCGTCGGACACATCCTCGCCGTCGGCATCGACCTCGAGAGCAGCGCAGCCGCCATCGAGATCGCCCACCGGCACGAGGGCGTCTACGCGGCCGTCGGCGTCCACCCGCACGACGCGGCGACGCTTACGCCCGACGCGCTCGTCGAGCTCGAACGACTCGCCTCGTGCGACAAGGTGGTGGCGATCGGCGAGATCGGGCTCGACTACTATCGGGACCGCTGCCCGCGCGACCTCCAGCAGGCCGCCTTCCGCGCGCAGATCCGGCTGGCGCGCCGCTGCGGCCTGCCCGTGCTCATCCACGACCGCGACGCCCACGACGATGTCCTCGCCATTCTGAAAGACGAGGGCGCACCCGAGGTCGGCGGCGTCCTCCACTGCTTCTCCGGCGACCTCGCGATGGCGTTCGAGGTCGTCTCGATGAACTTCCTCGTCTCGATCCCCGGCACCGTCACCTACAAGAACGCCGACACGCTGGCCGAAGTGGTCCGCAGCCTGCCGCTCGAGAAGCTGCTGATCGAGACCGACTCCCCCTACCTCGCACCTATCCCGCATCGGGGCAAGCCAAACGAGCCGTCGTATGTTCCCCTGGTCGCGGCCAAGATCGCCGCGCTCAAGAGCGTCACGGCCGAGGATGTCGGGCGGGTGACGAGCCTCAACGCGAAGCGGCTGTTTCGGCTGCCGGTCGACGAGGCGGTTCGCATCTCCTACAAGATCCGCAATTCGCTCTACCTCAACCTGACGAACCGCTGCACCAACGCCTGCGTCTTCTGCGCGAAACGGCACGATTTCCACGTCAAGGGGCACCTGCTGCAACTGGCCGACGAGCCGACGGTCCGGGCGGTCCTCGACGAAGTGGGCGATCCGACCCGCTATGACGAGGTGGTTTTCTGCGGTTTCGGCGAGCCGCTGCTTCGGCTCGAAGAGGTGAAGTCGATCGCGAAGGTTTTGAAGGAAAAGGGGGCGACGATCCGGATCAACACCGACGGGCTGGCGTCGCTCGTCCACGGGCGCAACGTGCTGCCTGAGTTGTCGGGCCTCGTCGATGCCCTGTCGGTCTCGATGAACGCGGGCGACGCCGAGACCTACGCGAAGATCTGCCCCAACCGGTACGGCGCCGCCTCGTTCCCCGCGCTGATCGACTTCCTGCGCGAGGCCCCGAAACACGTCCCTTCGGTCACGGCGACCGTCGTCGCGCTGCCCGGCCTCGACACCGACGCGGCCCGCCGCCTGGCCGAATCGATCCCCGGCGTCACCTACCGTCTCCGCCCCTACGACGAAGTGGGGTAAAACCGCATCCTTCGGGATGGAAAGGTCTCCCTATGACCTCCCGGGAACGCAGGATCCTTGTCGTGGCCCTGGTTCTGCCCGTTGTCGCCTTCGGGGCCGGCTACCTTGCCGGAAACCGGTCTCATCCTCTGAACAAACGCCCCGCCTACCACGACATGCAGGTCAATCACACCCGGGATCTCATGGCCCTCGTCGATCCGTCGGACAAGCAGATCCGCGCACTCGCCGCGCAGCTTGGAACCCCGGAAGCCGCCTACAATTGCGTCCGGGACCGGATCCGCTTCGTCCCCTCCTCCCCCAATGCCTCCGCGGCCAGGGTCTTGCGGGACGGCGAGGGAAGCTGCCTCGGGAAGGCCGCCCTCCTCTGCAGCCTTTACCGGGCGATGAAACTTCCCCATACCGCGGTCCGCGTCGTCACCGGGAACGTCGCCATCTCCGATTACATGACCGACCACGCTTGGATCGACCTGGAATACAAGGGAAGGTGTTTCCAGCAGGATCCCTCGGGGATGCTGGGCAAGTTCGAGTTCGATCAATTCCCCGGTCTCGAGTACAGCCGGGCCTTCGTGCGGGAAGAGGATTTCTGCTTCAACGACAAGGGATTCGCCGTCGTCTCGCAGCTGAATCTGTTCCGGGACGGCACCGTCGGGGCCATGCACCAGTCCGTGAGATAAGCAGAGCGGCTAGGGATGTCGGAAGCAGTCGGCCAGGTGGTCGTTCACCATGCCCGTGGCCTGCATGAAGGCGTAGCAGATCGTGGGGCCCACGAACCAGAGAAAATCCGATAGCGAACCCCGCTCCTCGACCAGCGCCAGCGTCGCGCGCGCGTTGCGGACCGCACCTTTGACCTTGAGGCGATTGCGCACGATGCCGGGATCGGCAAGCAGCCGAAGCATATCGGCGTCCGCGTACCGGGCGATTTTCTCCGGGTCGAACCCCGAGAACGCGCGGCGGTAGGCCTCGCGCTTGCGCAGGATCGTGGACCAGGAAAGCCCGGTTCCGTCGCCGTCCCTACGACGAAGTGGGGTAAGCGCGGAGGGCGGGTTGACTTCCCGCCTGGAAACTGCCTGATATAGACCGTCAGCTGTCATTCCCCCGGAGGCCTATATCATGAAACCGGCCGCCGCACCCCATCCTGCCTTCACCGACCCGATCGCCGAAAACAGCGGCGACCCGCTGGTGGTCATATCCCCGGATCGGAAACTCGTCTACGCCAACCAGGCCGCCCGCACTCTTTTCGAACTCGACGAATGGCCGGACCACGATCCGCCCCGCTGCTGCGACAAGTTGAAAATGAGCATCTGCGCCAGCCGCTGCGCGGATCGGGTGATTCCAGAGGGCAACCCGGTCGTTCATGACTATTTCGTCAAGCGCGAGGGGCACGACGCCGCGGTCTACTGCGTCAGCACGAGCTCCCTCTACGACGAACAGGGGGCACGCTCGGGAACGATCCATTCGATCAAGGATATGGCGATGGTCCAGCGGATCATCGACGAACAGAAGCGGACGCAGACGGCGCTTCAGCAAGGCAAGGAGAAGTTGCGGGCCGTCCTCGATGCAATGGCGGACGGGGTTTTCACCGTAGACAGGGAAGGGCGGATCGGCCACTTCAGTCCCAGCATGGAACGGATTACGGGCTGGCGCGCCGACGAGGCCGACGGGAAGCCGTGCCGGGAGGTGCTGAGAGGGAGCGGCTGCGATGCCGACTGCCCGATCGCCTGGACATTCCGTGAAAAGAAGCGGGTCGAACGGTTTTCGGAAACGCTGATTTCCCGAACCGGGACCGCCGTCCCGGTCTTCGTCACGACCGCCGTCATCCGGGGGAAGGATGAAGACGAAATCGAGGGCGCCGTCTGCTCGGTTATCGACCGGACCGAGGTTGAGGCGCTACGGAAGGCGCTTTCGGAGAAGCTACCCTTCCCTGAATTCGTGGGAAGAAGCCCGGCCATGCTGAAGCTGTTCGACCTGATCGCGAGCGTCTGCGACACGGACGCCACGGTATTGATTCAGGGGGAGACGGGCACCGGCAAGGAGCTGGTCGCCCGCGCGATCCACCAGCGCAGCGAGCGGAGGGCGAAACCGTTCATCGCCGTCAACTGCTCGGCACTGACGTCCACGCTTCTCGAGAGCGAGCTGTTCGGCCACGCGCGCGGCTCCTTTACCGGGGCGATCAAGGACAAGAAGGGAAAGTTCGAGGCGGCCGAAGGGGGCACCCTCTTTCTCGACGAGATCTCCGAGATCCCCCTCGATATGCAGGTCAAGCTTCTACGCTTCCTCCAATCGAGGGAATTCGAGCGGGTGGGAGAAACGACGTCGCGGCAGGTCGATGTGAGGATCGTCGCGGCGACCAACCGGCTGCTCGAGGCGATGGTGCGAAGCGGGGCATTCCGCGAGGACCTTTTCTACCGCCTCCACGTGATCCCGGTTCACGTGCCGCCCCTGCGGGAGCGCCGGGAGGACATTCCGCTGCTCGTGGAGCACTTCATCGCAAAGCACGCAGGCGTCCGGAAAAACGTCGAGGGGATATCGACGCGCGCGCTCCAGTGTTTCATCGCGTACGCCTGGCCCGGCAACGTCCGGGAGCTCGAAAACGCCGTGCTCTGCGCCACGGCCTCCTGCGCAGGCCGTCGGATCGAACGGAGCGGGCTTCCACCCGGAATCAGGGATGGCGTCTCCCACACCACCAAAAGAAGCGGAACGAGGATCGAGGACACGGACCTCCGGTCCATCGAACGCACCCGGATCGTGCGCCGGCTCGAGGCGAACAACTGGCATGTCGGCGCGACCGCGAGCGACCTCGGGTACAGCCGAAGCACCCTGTGGCGCCGGATGAAACAGCTCGCGATCCGCCTGCCCGGACGAGGTGATTGACCCGGATCGCTTCCCTCTCCCGGCCGCCCGGAGCAGCTTGTTTCATCCGGTTTCAATCCCCGTCCCATCCGTGGGGCGGGCATCTGCCCGTTTTCCCTTGAAGCACGGCGGCACGCGCCGCTTTCCTGACGACCGGCCCGCCCGGGACCAGGGACTTCCGGTTCCCACCCGCGTCTCCTTGAACCATCCTGAAACATCGGCCGGCACGATACTTTCAAAATACCCAAATAGAATCGACAACTTGCGAATATACACGCGGGAACGGAAATTGCGACATGCGGAGTAACCATTCCAGGAGGTGTTGCATGCGTAAAGGCAAGTACAAGCTCCAGTCGTGCCTCGCCGTACCGCTCCTGATCACCGTTCTGCTGTTCCCGGCCCTGGCATCGGCCGGGGGGAAGACGGCCCCGCCCAGTTACGGGGGAGTCGATCACACGAGGAAGTTCTCCGTGTACAACGGCCCCTCGACCTGCCTCGGTTGCCACACCACGTCGAAGATGGGCTCCAACCTCGCTACAGACGTCTACAACTCGGCCCACTTCCAGTTCCGCACCTTCAGCACGTTCATCGACATGCCCGGCGGGGGTGCCCACGGGATGGTCGACCGCGCCTGCGGCCTGCCCGGCAGCACGATGATGGCGAACAACTATGCCTACATTGCCGTCGGCCCGACCGGCTACACGCAGGAAGACGGCTGCGGCAAGTGCCACATCGCCTACAAGCTTCCTATCATGTACCCGACGGCCGACAGCGCCATTCCCGACATCGACTGCCTACGCTGCCACGCCGAATACTACGGCGCCGAGTGGGACAACGCCGTTGTCATCGCCACCTACGGCGCCAACACAGAAGCGCACGTCCGGAAGGTTGTCCCGCTGCCCGACAATTCAGGCCTCACCTGGTCGCAGGACCGCAGCCTCAAGACCGCCGGGTCGGTCGGCAACCTGCCGAAGACCAAGTACTGCCTGCGCTGCCACGAGCACGGCTACACCGGCTACAAACGCGCCACGCCGTTCGAACCCGAGTATGACGCCCATGCCAAGGCCGCCGTCAACTGCAGCCAGTGCCACCAAATGCAGCAGCACAAGATCGCCCGCGGCAACTTCGTCACCGACATGGTGGCCAACGACCTGCCCAACGTCGACCTCTCCTGCGCTTCGGCGACGTGCCACGGCACGGTGCCCCACACGCTGACCAACGCCGCGGATCTCAACAAGCACACCACCAACGTCCGTTGCGAGGCGTGCCACATGCCGGTCCTGCCGGCCGACAACAACATCGCCGCCCGCGCTTGGGCGCCGTTTACCATGAACCCGGTGACGGGCGCCTGGGACATCACCCCGGCCACCACGACCGGCACCCAGTACCCCGGCCTGTGGGATGCCTACGTAGAGCTTTACGATCATCGCGACACGACCTTCAAATACTCCCAGATCCTCGACAACGTGCCGGCGATCCGCTGGTTCGACGGAAAAGCGTCCATGCTGGCGCAGCCTTCCGGCGCGTACGGCGCCCGGAAGAGCGTCGGCGGCTGCTCCATGCTCTTCGCCCTCAAGCCGTTCATCAGCGGCATGCTGTTCGACGGCGGCTGGCTCGCAAACGCGAAAGACAACGTCACCGGCACGCGCATGTACTCGATGAAGTGGTTCTACGAGAAAAACTGGAAGATATTCCAGAGCATGAACTTCAACGACCCGCAGTACGCCGATGCGGCAGCCTACTGGGTCGCGCGCCCGGACATGGCGGCCATGCTCGACAACTTCCCGATGATGCTGATGTTCGACCGGAAGATCTACCTGTCCGAGGCCGGCACCGTCGTCGGCACCCCGATTCCCGGCCCGCAGACCGGCGCCACTTACCCCGGCATCAAAAAGGCCATCGACTCCGGGATGGCGGCAATGGGCGCGGCATGGTCCGGGGAAAGCTTCTTCGGAATGTGGGTGCCTCCCAACATGGTGGACCCGGCAGATCCGGGCAAGGGCGCCGACCCGCGCTTTCCTGTCGGTTCCTTCATCACTCCGAGCCACGCCATCAAGGGCGGAGCGGAAATGGGCGAGCCGTGCTACACCTGCCACATGACGGATGACGAGTACGCGGGCCGAGTTCCCGTCGGACCGAAGCGGGTCGACTTCGGCTACCTCGGCTATCCCGACAAGGACGGCAACGGTCGCGTCGATCCCAAGCACGGCGACATCGAGGCGCCGGTGGTCACGCCGGGCCTCGGCAATATCGCCATGACGTTCACGAGCACGCGGAAAAACCAGACGCTCACGACCGTCGTGACGGCCGTGAACTCGACCACGCAGGCAGTACTTCCAAACGTGACCGTCACCGGGTCGCTGACAATCCCGGGTACCGCCACTCCGGTGGCCTTCTCCGGCACGACCGGCAACGCCGGAACCGTCTCGTTCCCGTACACGAAGACGTCGCTGCCCACGGGCACCTACGTCTTCAAGGTCACGCAGTTGACGTACAACGGCACGACCTATCCCCAGAACTGCAGCAAGAGCATCGTGAAATAAGCAGCCGCACAAACGAGAAGGGGGGCTGCGACACGCGTCGCAGCCCCCCTTGCTTTTATTCTCCCTCGCGAAGCTTATGGACCTACGGGTATCCGCCTAACGGCTCGGCGGATGGCGGAAGCAGTCGACCAGGTGGTCGTTCACCATGCCCGTGGCCTGCATGAAGGCATAGCAGATCGTGGGGCCCACGAAGGTGAAGTTGCGGCGCAAAAGTTCGCGGCTCATCGCCCGGGATGCGTCGGTCTGGGCGGGCACCTCGCTCATCGACCGCCATGCGTTGACGACCGGCTCCCCCCCGACGAATTCCCAGAGAAAATCCGATAGCGAACCCCGCTCCTCGACCAGCGACAGCGTCGCGCGCGCGTTGCGGACCGCCCCCTTGACCTTGAGACGATTGCGCACGATGCCGGGATCGGCAAGCAGCCGAAGCATATCGGCGTCCGCATACCGGGCGATCTTCTCCGGGTCGAACCCCAAGAACGCCCGGCGGTAGGCCTCGCGCTTGCGCAGGATCGTGGACCAGGAAAGCCCGGCCTGCGCCCCCTCGAGAATCAGGAACTCGAACAGCGCCCGGTCGTCGCGCTGGGGCGTCCCCCACTCCTCGTCGTGATAGCGGACCATCCCCGGATCTTCGCCCGCCCAGGGGCAGCGGATCAACGCCCCTCCAGGGAGGCCCGGACGTTCTCGAGAAAATCCCCGACCGTGAACGGCTTCTTCAGGAAGCGGACCCCCCTCCCGAGCTGGGCGTCCGGGATCGAGGCGTCCTGGGTATAGCCGGAGATGAAGAGCGCCGGCAGCGACGGGCGGGTTGCCCGGATCAGGTCATACACCTGCCGGCCGTTCATCTCGGGCATGATCATGTCGGAGATCAGCAGGTCGATCTTCCGGCCCGTCTCTCCGGCGATCCGGATCGCATCCCGGGGCGACCCGGTTTCGGTCACCTTGTAGCCGAACGTGCCCAGCATGCCGACGATCAACGCCCGGACCATCTCGTTGTCCTCGACGACAAGCACCTCGCAGTTCCCGGGAAGCGCCTTCGGCGGCTCGTTTTGGGCCGCTGCAGCGGGTCGGCGATCCTCCTCCGCGCTGCACGCCGGGAAATAGATCACAAAGGTCGTGCCCTCGCCCAAACGGCTATCGACGCGGACGTAGCCCTCGTGCTGCTTCACGATCCCGTAGACGGTCGCCAGCCCCAAGCCCGTGCCCTGGCCGACCGCTTTCGTGGTGAAGAACGGCTCGAACACATGCGCCACCACGTCCGCTTCCATGCCGCAACCGGTGTCGGAGAAGGAGAGGAAGACGTGGGGACCCGTCCGCATTCCGGGATTGCGCTCCGCTAACGCGTCGTCGATCGTCACCCGGCCGGTCTCGATGGCGATGCGGCCGTGCCCCGCGATGGCGTCCTGCGCATTGACCGCCAGGTTCAGCAGGATCTGCTCGATCTGCCCTTGATCGCCCAGGATGGAGGCCGTCCCCGGAGACAGGCGCATGTCGATTTCGATCTCCTCCCGGATCGTGCGCCGGAGGATCTCTCGGAGATCGGACACCACACGGTTAAGGTCGATCGGCGCCATGGAGAGCATCTGGCGGCGGGCGACGGAGAGCAGTTTCTGCGTCAGATCCTTCGCCTTGTGGGCAGCGGAGAGGATGCCCTCCATCCGCCCATTCAGCGGATCGCCCGGGGAAATCGCGCTGCGGGCCAGCTCGGCGGAAACGATGATCGGCGTCAACAGGTTGTTGAAGTCGTGCGCCACCCCGCCGGCCAACTGCCCGACCGCCTCGATTTTCTGGATGTGGCGGAGCTGCTCCTCGAGCCGGTGCTGCCGCTCCTGCTGCTCCGCGAGCGTCGCCTGCGCCTCCCGCAACCGGTCGAGGTGCTGAAACATGATGCGGGTCAGGAGCAGGATGACGAGGCACAGGCCGATCGTCAGCGCGCCCTGGGTCAACGCTCGTTTCCGCCAGGGGGCGAGCACGTCCTCCTCGGCGAGCGAGATCATCGCGACTACGGGGAAGCGGGCGACCCGTTGCCAGGAGACGATCCGGGCGGAGTTGTCCGACAGGCCTCGGGCCACCCGGTAGGTACCGCTAAGAACTCCCGGCGGCAACGCCCGGAAAAACATCGAGTCGCGGAAATTCCGCTGGTACGCGTTGTCGACGTAGGGCGTGAAGACCAGCGGCGCGCCGTCGTTGCGGACGAGAATCACGCGCCCGTGCGGCCCGAGACTGTCGGCGTCGAAGAACTTCTTGAAATAGTCGACTTCGAAGGCGACCGCGGCCAGGCCGTCGAACGGCGCCCCGGGCGCGTTGAGCGGCCGCATCAGGTTGAAACGCCACCGCCCGACCAGCCGGCTCATCACCGGCTTCCCGAGCGTCAGGTCGGCGCCCGGGGTATCGACGTAATGGCGGAAGTAGTCCCGATCCCCGACGTTGACCGGCTTCGGGGGATATTCGCCCGAGTTGGAGAACATCACCCCATGCCGGTCGGCAAGAAATATGACGCCCACCTGGGACGCGCCGGCGGCCTCGGCCCCCATCTCCTGAAACAGCGTCCGCGGGTTTATCCGGTCCGCGCCGCCCTCCCGGCGGATCTCCCGCAGCAGGTCGCGCAGCAGCCGGTCGGACTCGGCGAACGCACTCTCGCTGTGCTCCGCCAGCGCCCGGGCATAACCGGACGCCCGTCGTTCGGCCCGGTCGATCGTGTCCAGCCGCTCGGTGACGACGGTCCAGGACGACACCGCGACGACGCCGGCGAGGATCAGCCCGACGAAGACGCCGAGACGCGCCTTGAGCTGTTCGACACTTACCCCCGTCATCGGGCCCTATTCGAACTTTCCGGAGAACAGGTACCGCTCGAACATCCGCTGGTAGTCGGTCCAGCGGGCGCCCTCGCGCATCTCTTCCATCGCGTCGGAGAAGGCCGCAGCCTTCGCGTCCATGTTCTCGACGTAGTGGAGCAGGATCGCCTCGAGCGTCTTGGGCCGCTTGGGCGAGCCGTATTCCAGCTCGCCGTGGTGGGAGAGGATCATGTGCTTGAGGAGGATCCGCTTGTCCTGGGGGAACCCGGGGATGGCGTCGCACTGCCGGGAAACCCACTCGGCGCCCATGTAGAGGTGCCCGAGCAGCCGCCCCTCGTCGGTGTAGTCGAACGCGCCCGCGTACGAGAGCTCCTCGACCTTGCCGATGTCGTGGAGCAGCGCGCCCGCGACGAGCAGGTCGCCGTTCAACCCCTCGTAGTGGCCGGTGAGGAAGCGGCAGATCGTCGCCGCCGAGACCGTGTGCTCCATCAGCCCGCCGATATAGTCGTGGTGCATCGTCTTCCCGCCGGGCGCCTGCCGGAAGCGGCGCGCCATGTCGGTCTCGGGCGGATCGGGGAAAACCGCACGGAGCAGCGTCGACAGGTCCGGGTCCGTGACGCCCGCGACCAGCTCCTGGAGCTTCGTCCACAACGGCTCGATCCCCTGCCGCGTCACCGGGAGGAATTCGCCCAGGTCGACCTTCTCGAGGTCGGCCTTGCGGACGTCGTTCACCTTCATCTGCATGCGCCCCTGGTAGACGATCGCCATGCCGGACGCCTCGACGATGTCGTCGCGCTCGAAGCGCTTCGAGATCTCGTCGGCGCGGTCCCACACGCGGCACTCGAGCTGTCCCGTCCGGTCGCGCAGCGTCAGGCTCATGTACGGTTTCCCGTTGCTGCTGGACAACAGCGCCTTGTTCCCGACCAGGAACAGGTCCTTGACGTATTCGCCTTCCTTGATGTCCTTGACGTACTTCTCCTTCAATGCCATTTCCTTCGTTGCCCCTTGTCGCATTATTTGTTTGAGAGTGTTTCGAGGATGCGAAGCGCGGCGCGGATCCCGTCGACGGCCGACGAAACGATGCCCCCCGCGTGTCCGGCGCCTTCCCCTACAGGATACAACCCTTTGATCGTGATCGACTCGTAATTTTCCCGCGCAAACCGGACCGGGGCGGACGTGCGCGACTCGACGGCGTAGAGCGTGGCCCCTTCCGTGGCGAAGCCGCGCACCGACTGGCCGAATTTCCGGAGGCCGGCGCGCAGGTCGTCCTCGATCGGCGCCGGGAGGATGCCGCGCAGATCGGAGGGCACGACGGATGCCGCCTGCGCGCCCGTGCGCGTCAGGGGGATGTCGCGCCCATGGATGAACGCCATCAGGTTGGCTGCCGGGATGCCGTAGCCCCCGCCGCCCGCCCGGAAAGCCGCCTGTTCGATCCGTTCCTGGAATGCGAGGCCCGCAAGCGCCCCCCCGTCGACGCCGAAATCCTCGGGGCCGACCGAGGCCACGATGCCGCTGTTGGCGAACCCGGAATCGCGTCGGTTCGCGCTCATCCCGTTGATCGGCAGCCCCCCCGCTTCCGAGGACGCCGCGATCACCCGGCCGCCCGGACACATGCAGAACGAGTAGACGCTGCGGCCCGATGGGGCGGTGGCGGCCAGCCGGTAGTCCGCCGGCGGGAGCGCCGGGTGCCCCGCGGAATCGCCGTACTGGATCCGGTCGATCAGCGGCTGCTTGTGCTCGACCCGGAATCCCACCGCGAAGGGCTTGGCGGCCATCGCGATGCCATGCCCGTGCAGCATCCGGAGGGTGTCGCGCGCCGAATGGCCTACCGCCAGCACGAGCGCCTCGCACGGGATCTCCTCCCCCGAGGCGAGACGGACCGCGCGCACCCGCCCGCCGTCCGCCAGCAGGTCGTCGACCCGCGCCCCGAAACGGATCTCGGCGCCCAGCTCCGAAAGCTCGGCGCGCATCTTTCCGCAGAAGCGGAGCAGCCGGTCGGTGCCCACGTGCGGCTTCGCGTCGATCGACAACCCGGGCAACCCGGCCATGTCCTCGAACGTGTCGAGGACGTGCCCGACCAGCGGATCACCGATGCGCGTGGTCAGCTTCCCGTCCGAGAAGGTCCCCGCTCCCCCCTCGCCGAACTGGACGTTGCTCTCGGGATCGAGCGCCCCGGAGGACCAGAAGGCGCTGACGTCGCGCGAGCGCTGCCCGACGGCGCGCCCCCGCTCGAGCAGCAGCGGACGCGCCCCGAACCGGGCGAGCGTCAGCGCCGCAAAAAGGCCGGCGGGGCCGGCGCCGACGACCACGGGCCGGACGGCCGGCGGCGGTACGGACCGGGCGGGGAACGGGTCGGGCTCAGGCTCGAACCGGCGGGCGGCGGGAACCGCGGCGCACACCCGCGCCTCGAGCGCCTCGGAGGCCAGCTCGCACTCGACCGCGTAGACGCGGCGCACGCCCCCTTTCCCGCGCGCGTCGAATCCGCGGCGGACGATGGAAAATCGCGTCAACTCGTGCATGGGAACGCTTATAATCGTGAGGAAGCGCGACGCCAGCGCCTTTTCCGAAAAATCCAGCGGTACCCGGATGTCAGACATGCGAATGGCCAAATCAGTAGTCCTCCTGTGGATCCTGCTGCTCGTCATCCTGCCGGCAACGGGCTGCCGCCAGATGGTGAAGCAAGTGTTCGAGACGCCCAAGGTCGAGCTGGTCGACGTCACGCTCGACTCCGACCCCACGAAGAATCCCCTGTCGGCTTGGCGCTTCATGGTCACGCTGAAGGTCGACAACCCCAATCCCTACGCGCTCAACGCCGCGCGCATCGCTTATTCCGGCATGATCGGCAACGAGGTGGTGGCCGAGGGGGAGAATGCCGAGGACATCCATATCGCCTCGTCCGGCGTCACGACCGTCCGGGTGCCCATCTCGCTGAAGCCCGGAGCGTTCGAGGCGGCTGCGCGGCAGGTACTCACGAAGAAATCGCTCTCGTGGGGATTCGACGGCTCGGTCGGGCTGCGTACGCCGATCGGGAGCGTGATCCGCATCCCCTTCTCGAAAACCGGCAGCTACGACCTGTTCTACATCCTGAAGCGGATGGGGATCGGCCTAAATTGACCTTCATGTTATTATAAGAGTATAATTTCGTCTTTTCGACTCAATATCCATTCAGCGGGGGAATCTCGTCATGGCTCTCAAAATGGCAATCAACGGCTTCGGCCGCATCGGGCGCAACCTGTTCCGCGCGGCGTGCATCGATCCTTCGATCGACATCGTCGCCATCAACGACCTGACCGATGCCAAAACGCTGGCGCACCTCCTGAAATACGATTCCGTCCACGGCCGCTTCCAGGGCACGGTGACGCCCGCCGACGGCGCGATCGTCGTCAACGGCAAGACCATCAAGGTGTTCGCCCTCCGCGACCCGGCCGAGCTCCCCTGGAGCGCGCTGGGCGTCGACGTCGTCATCGAGTCCACCGGCCATTTCGTCGACCGGGCCGGCGCGGGCAAGCACATCGCGGCGGGCGCCAAGCGGGTCATCATCTCGGCCCCGGCCAAAGATCCCGACGCCACCTTCGTCATGGGCGTCAACGAGAAGTCGTTCGACCCGTCGAAGCACTTCATCCTGTCCAACGCTTCCTGCACCACCAACTGCCTCGCGCCGGTGGCCAAGGTGCTGCTCGATTCGTTCGGCATCGAGAGCGGGCTGATGACCACGGTCCACTCCTACACCAACGACCAGGTGATCCTCGACTTCCCGCACAAGGACCTGCGCCGGGCGCGTGCGGCCGCCATGTCGATGATCCCGACCACGACGGGCGCCGCCAAGGCGGTCGCCCTGGTCCTCCCCGAACTCAAGGGCAAGCTCGACGGCGGCGCCATCCGCGTCCCGACCCCCAACGTCTCGGTGGTCGACCTGACCGTCATCCTGTCGAAGGACGCCACTGCCGATGCGGTCAACGCAGCCATGAAGGCAGCGGCCGAGGGGCCGCTCAAGGGAATCCTCGACTACGTCGACGAGCCGCTCGTCTCCACCGACTTCAACCACACGTCGGTTTCCTCCTCGTTCGACGCGCTGTCCACCAAGGTGATCGGCGGGAAGCTGCTGAAGATCCTCTCCTGGTACGACAACGAGTGGGGCTACTCCTGCCGCCTGCTCGACCTCGCGAGATACACCGCGTCGAAGAGCTAGGAAAGGGACCGTCTTGCGCACGCCCGTCATCGCCGGCAACTGGAAGATGTACAAGACTGCGGCCGAGGCCGTGGCCTTCGTCCGCGCCTTCCTGCCGATGATCGTCGATGCCGCCGGCGTCGAGGTCGTCCTCGCGCCGACGTTCACCTCGCTGTCCACCGTCGCCGCGCTGACGTCCGGCACGCGCATCGCCGTCGCGGCCCAGAATCTCCACTTCGAGGCCGAGGGTGCGTTCACCGGCGAGGTGTCCGCGAAGATGCTCCGCGAGGCTGGCGCCACTCACGCCATCATCGGCCACTCCGAGCGGCGCCAGTACTTCGCCGAGACCGACGCCTCGGTCAACCGCAAGGTCAAGACGGCGCTCGCCGCCCCGCTCACCCCCATCCTGTGCCTCGGCGAGACGCTGGCCGAGCGCGAGGGTGGCCAGACGTTTGAAGTCGTCGAGCGGCAGCTTTACGGCGGGCTCGACGGCATTCCCGCCTCCGAAGCTTCCCGCATCATCGTCGCCTACGAACCGGTGTGGGCCATCGGCACCGGCCGGACCGCGACCCCCGAGCAGGCCCAGGAAGTGCATGCCCGGCTCCGCACCCTGCTTTCCGGGTTGTGGGGCGCCGAAGCCGCGGCATCCGTCCGCATCATTTACGGCGGCTCGGTCAATCCCGGCAACATCCGGGCGCTCATGTCGCAGCCCGACATCGACGGCGGCCTGGTCGGAGGCGCCAGCCTCAAACCCGATTCGTTCGCAGACATCGTGAAGTTCATATAACGGAGGATCCGCCAAGCCCATGCCTTCTTTCATCTATCCGATCGTCGTCACGTTCCACGTCATCGTATCGATCGCCCTCATCCTGATCATCCTTCTCCAGACCGGGAAGGGCGCCGACATCGGCGCAGTCTTCGGCGGCGGCAGCTCCAACACGCTCTTCGGCTCGAGCGGCCCCACAAGCTTCCTCAGTCGGCTGACCGCGGGCGCGGCCGTCATCTTCATGTTCACGTCGCTCTTCCTCGCCTACTCCACGGGCAACCGCCCCTCGAGCAGCCTCATGAAGGGCGCCGTCCCGATGCGCCAGCAGATGCCCCAGGGCATGCCGGGCGGGATGCCTCCGGGGGCGGCGGGCGGCCAGCCCGGCGGCCCGGTTCCCAACCCGTTCCAGAAGGGCGGCGCGGCGCCCTCCGCGCCTGCACAGCCCGCGGGAACGCCCGCTCCGGCGGCCCCCGCGAAATAGAGCGTCGCACCTTTTTCGTGCCCCTTTCGGGCGGCTCGCGCATTCGCCGCGGGCCGCCCTTTTTTCGCCCCGGGAAACCATGCCTGAACAACCGCCCATGACCCCTCGCAGATATTCGCTCCGCCCGGTTCCGGATCCCGGGGCGGGCATCGACTACGCGAAGGCGCTCAACGAGCGCCAGCTCGAGGCCGTGATGCACGGCGACGGGCCGCTGCTGATCGTCGCCGGGGCGGGCACGGGCAAGACGCGAACGCTCATCTACCGGGTGGCCCGCCTCGTCGAGCAGGGCGTCGCACCCTCTTCGATCCTGCTCCTCACCTTCACGCGCCGCTCCGCCTCCGAGATGCTGCAGCGCGCCGCCGTGCTGCTCGATCGCCGCTGCGAGAAGGTGTCCGGGGGCACCTTCCACTCCTTCGCCAACCTCATGCTCCGGCGGCACGCTGCCGCGATCGGGTTCGGCGATAATTTCACGATCCTCGACCGGGCCGATTCCAGCGAGCTTGTCGGGCTGATGCGTCACGAGATCGACGTCTCCCACAAGACGCTGCGCTTCCCGAAGAAGGAGACGCTGGCCGACCTGTTCAGCCGAGCCGCCAACCGTGAGGAATCGGTCGGGGAGGTCGTGACTCGGGATGCCCCCCACTTTCTCTATTGCGTTGACGACATCGTCCGGATCGCCGAGCTGTACCGCGTTGCCAAGCGCGAGCGGAACCTGATGGACTACGATGACCTTCTTCTGCACCTGGCGACGCTCTTGCGGGAAAATCCCGGAATCCGGCGGACGATCTCCGGGACGTATCGCCATATCCTGGTCGACGAATACCAGGACACCAACCGGATCCAGGCCGAGATCCTCCGGCTTCTGGCCGACGCGCACGACAACATCACCGTGGTCGGCGACGACGCCCAGAGCATCTATTCCTTCCGGGGCGCCCGCTTCCGCAACATCATGGACTTCACCTCCGACTTCCCCGGCGCCCGCACGATCTGGCTCGAGGAGAACTATCGCAGCCGGCAGCCGATCCTCGACGTCACGAACGAAGTCATCGCGCACGCGTCCGAGAAATTCCCTAAGCGCCTGTTCTCCAACCGCGTCGACGGCGACCGGCCCGCCCTCATCTCCGCCCCCAACGAGCGGACGCAGTCGCTCTTCGTCGCCGACCGGATCGTCGAGCTGATCGAGGACCAGGGCCTCGCGCTCTCCGAGATCGCCGTGCTGTTCCGCGCCGCCTACCTGTCCTTCGACCTCGAGGTCGAGCTCGCGAAGCGGCACATCCCCTACCGGAAGTTCGGCGGATTCAAATTCCTCGAGACCGCACACGTCAAGGATGTCGTGGCCCACCTGCGCGCCATCGACAACCCGCGCGACTCGCTGAGCGTGTCGCGCATCCTGTCGCTGTTGCCGGGGATCGGGAAGAAGAAGAGCGCCGATCTGGCGCGGGCGGCATACGAGCAGGCGTCGCTCGCGCCGGTGATCGAGGGGTTGTCCCGGATGAGCAAGTCCGAGGAGGCGGCGAAGCTGGCGGCGCTGCTATCGGGACTCTCGGGGGAGCACGGGATCGCGGTGACCGAGGTGGTAGCGCGCGTGCTGGCGCATTACCGGCCGATCCTCGAGGCGCGCTTCGACGATTTTCCGCGCCGGCTCAAGGACCTGGAGCACATGGAATCGCTGTGCGCCCGGCACGGGTCGCTGCCCGAGTTCCTCGCCGAGATCACCCTCGAGCCGCCAACGGCCTCGGTAGGCGACATGGCGGCACCCGATACCGAGGAGGAATACCTGACGCTTTCGACGATCCACTCGGCCAAGGGGCTCGAATGGAAGGCGGTCTTCATCATCTGGGTGCTCGATGGGAAGCTGCCGTCGATGCGGGCTGCGGAGAATGAGGACGAGATGGAGGAGGAACGGCGGCTGTTCTATGTCGCCGCGACGCGAGCCAAGGACATCCTGGCGATGACCTACCCCGTGAACATCTTCGAGCGCGCGACGGGCACGGTACTCTCGCTGCCCTCCCGCTTCGCCGACGAGGTCCCCGCGCAGCTGCTTCCGCGCTACGCGCTGTTCGACTAGCCCCGGCGGGGCGGCTCCTTCTTCTCGGGGAACGGACGGCAGCACCAGGCGCAGTAGGGCGCGTCGGAAGGGACGTAACGCTGGCAGTTCGGGCATTGCCGCTCGGCCGGCTCGGGCTTGCTGCCCTCTTCTTCGGCTTCGTCCAGCGAATCCTCGTCGTACATCCAGTCGTCGCGTCCCACGGTTCCCACCCCATGCCTGCCGGCTAATGGTTCTTTTTCTATCGTAGCACGGCGGGAATCGAAAACCGGATCGCTCAGCGGAAAAGCGTTTCGACCCGCTTCCGCTCGACATAGATCCGGCCCGGCGTCCCGAACGCCGCCTGGACGCGGTCGCCCTCGTCGATGTTGAACATCCGGAGGCCGCCATCGGCCGAGCCGACGAAGAGTTTCCGGCCGTCGGCGCCGAACCCCAGCGACCGGATCGGATTGCCGATCTGCGCCGACCAGACGGAATCGCCTCCCGAGGCGGGAAACACCCGGGCCGTGTAGCCTGCGCCTCCCGCGGCCAACAGCCGTCCGGAGGGGTCGAAGCGGACCGCTCGCACCTCGCCCTCGGTCTTTGCGTTCCAGAGTTCGGTCCCGTCGGCTTCGCGCAGCATCAGGAGCTCTTTCCCGCCGCCCCCCACGACGACGAGGCCTCCCGAAGGACTCGCCGCGACCGCGTAGGCAGGCCACTCGATCTTCTTTCGCCAGGCGAAACGCTCGGTTCCCATGTCCCACAGCAGGACGTGCTCCCCCTCGCCCCCGACGACGATCCCCCGGCCCCCCTTCGTGAAATCGACCGCGCGGACGGGCATGCCCGCTTCGGCCTTGATTCGCTCCTCCCCCGTTTCGGCGTTCCGGATGCGCAGGAAGCCGGCGTCGTCTCCCGTGGCGATGTAGCGGCCATCCGGGCTGTACGCCACCGCCATGATCATCCCTTTCTGCTGCACCTTCCAGATCTCGCGGCCGTCCGTCGCGCTTCGGACGCGCAGCGCCGAGTCGGCGCCGCCGGTTGCGAACGTCATGCCGTCGGGGCTATAGGCGAGCGCCAGCGCCATCTCCACCTTCACGAGTTGGAACAGCGGGTTCCCGCTTTCGGCATCGCGGCAATCGATCAGGCCGTCGGCACCCGCCGAAAGCACCTGCGACCCGTCGGCCCGGACCGCGACCGCCGTCACCCAGGAGGCATGCGCCGCCTGCCAGGCCAGGCGAGGCCCCGGCGGGGCGACATAGACCTCCTGGGCATCGGTATCCCACCGTCTCTCGATCGACAGGAGCTGAACCTCGCCCTGCTCGTTGACCCGGAACGTGGCGGGAAGCGTCGCGGGAAATTGCGCCTCGAACGCCGCCCGCTCCCGTTCGGGAATCCGCAGGTTGACCGACAGGCCGGACGGCCAGCCGAAGCCGAGCAGCAGCGGAAACAGCTTCCGGTCGCCGTCGTACGGCCCCAGCTTCACCGCCAGCGGCTCTTCGATCTCGGCGGCCAGGGCGCGATCCCATTCTTTCGCGAGCCACTCCTTGCGATCCGTGCGCAGCCTGGACTTCACGTCGGACATCGCCATCCGCACCTTCATCTGCCGTTCCTTGAACGCCTCCGGCGTCTCGTTCGCCCCCTTTTCCGGAGCGCGCGACAACTCGGGGTTGCTCCGGTCGAATTCGGTCCCCCAGTTCCACTCGACCCAGGCGTCGACCGTTACGAGCGATTCCCGGAGGAAGCGGATTCTTTGCCTCGCATCCTCGATCTCGGCGGGTGGCGGCAAGGGAGCATCCTTGGCGGCGAAGGACGGGAGTGAAAGTGCGAGGAAGAGGATTATCGCGGTCAGGCCCTTGCGGTCGGCAATCGGCATCATGGTTCCCGGCTCCGGTTATCAGGTGTAATTCAACCCCGTAAGGTAGCACACGAAAAGGGTATTCGGGAACGAATCCGTAGCGGGCCTAGCGGCACCTAATGGGCGGATATGCAGATAACCGGGAGGGAAGGATAATGAAGGTCCGAATGGCGATCCTGATGGCTTTAGTGGCGATGCTCGCCGTCAACCATTACGCCTGGAGCGCGGATACGCTTCAGGATGTACGAAGCCGGGGCGTCCTGATCGTCGGAGTCCGCGACGACGCGCCTCCGTTCGGCTTCATCAACCGGGACACGGGCGAAACGGTCGGCGTGGATATCGACTTGGCGACGGCGATCGCGAAGCGGCTCGACGTCAAGTTGCGCCTGAAGACCGTCACCTCCACCAGTTGGATTCCTGAGTTGCTCGACGGAAACGTCGACCTCGTCGCCGCCACGGTCACCGCGACACCGGACCGTGGAAAGCTCGCCGACTTCAGCCAGCCCTATTTCCGCATGTCGCAACGGGTCCTCGCGAAGACCGGGACGGTTTCGACGATCAAGGCGCTGGAAGGCAAGAAGGTCGGCGTCGGCCCGGGATCGGCAGCCGAGCGCGAGATCAAGGCGCAGGTTCCGGGCGCGGTCTGCTATTTCTTTACCGATTCCAGAAAGGCGACGGAAGCGCTTCAGAAGGGAGAGGTCGATGCACTGTCCGCTTCCGGATCCAACCTGTACGGGTGCCTGTCCGGCCTGCCGAAAGGGGAGTACGAGATCCCCGAAGCGGTCAAGCTTTCCGAGGAAGGCTACCGGATGGCGGTCCGGCGTGGGGATGCCCGCCTCCTCGAGTTCGTGAACGCGACGCTGACCGAACTGAACGGCAACGACGGGCTCCGCAAGATCCTCGACAGATGGTTCCAGGGCAAGGGGAACGAGCAGGGTACGATCGCCGCATCCCGTTCGGTCCAGTCTGCCGGCGTGGTGACGCGGGTGGCCCAGACCAACAAGCGGTTCCTGGTCCTTCCGATCAGCGGGCGTTTCCGCCCGGCGGCCGAGGTCTCGATCTTCGACCCCAGCGGCAACCTCGTGGGGCACGGGAAAGTTAGCGGAATCTATGAGGAAGAGACCTATATCGACGCCGGCGACGTCGGCAACGGCGTGATACAGCCCGGATTCGTCGTAGCCATGAACATCTCGGACGACGAGGTGAATAAGGTCATCGCGAGCCACAAGGGCGTGATCGACCAGATTCGCATCGACGCCAAGGCGGAGGAAGAACGGATCACCCGGGAAGCCGGAAACGAGTTCGAGCGCGCCAAGAAGGAGCGCGAGCAATACCAGACCGACATCACCAAAACGAAGATGATGCTCGACTACCAGTATTCGGATCAGTACTACGGATATTACGGGTATCCGTTCCGGTAGAAAAGCGCCGGTCGTCTCTCGAACGCCATCGCTCGCCGTGGCCGGATACCGGTTGCGGCGAGCATTTCATGTCGGGTTCCCTCCTGTCGAGTTTCCCCCTTGCTCCCCGGGGGAAGACCTGCAATGCTACATCATTCGGGATATTTCAATCGTATACGTTTCGGCGGAAGGAGGCGGAGCATGGTCATGTACGCCTGGAAAGAAAGCTTTCGCATGGGGATCGACCACATCGACAACCAGCATCGACAATTCTTCTACCTCCTCAACGAGCTCGACCAGGCGATCGAGCAACGCCGTGAAGAAGACTTCCTGGACCCGCTGCTGCGCGAGCTCGACCGCTATATCCGGATCCACTTCGCCGACGAGGAAAAGTTGATGGAGGGCATCGGCTTTCCCGAGATCGCCCGACAGCGCAGCGAACACGCGTATTTCGCCTCGCAGCTCGGTCTCCTGCAGTCCCGCCATAAGAGCGGGGACGCCCGCATCGGCGCCAGCGCCCTCGAATTCATGCGGGACTGGTTCATGAACCACATCATCACCGAAGACAAGCAATACGCCGAGTTCCTGTTCGCGGGGCGGACGCTCCTCGCCTGACCGCAGCACCGGCTCCAACGGAAACGGCCCGCCGAGATCGATCTCGGCGGGCCGTTTCCGTTGCGAAGGGATGCCTATTTGTACTCGGGCATCTCGTCGAACTGCAGGTACTTGTAGATCTTGTCGCTGTTGGGCGCGATCTTTTCCTTGTAGACGGCCAGGTACTCGGCCGGCTTGGGCAGCTTGCCCATTAGCGCGGTCACCGCGCCGAGCTCGGCGGACCCCAGATAGACTCGGGCGCCGTCGCCGATGCGATCGTCGAAGTTGCGGGTCGAGGTCGAGAACATGTTGACCCCGGCCGGAACGCGCGCCTGGTTGCCCATGCAGAGCGAGCAGCCGGCGATCTCGATGCGGGCGCCGAAGGCGCTGTAGACCGAGAAGACGGCCTCTTCCTTGAGCTGCTTCTGGTCCATCCGGGTCGGCGGGCAGATCCAGGTGCGGACATCGGCGTTGAACTTCTGTCCCTTCCAGATCTCGGCCGCGGCGCGGAAGTGGCCGATGTTGGTCATGCAGGAGCCGAGGAACACGTCCTGGATCTTCTCGCCGGCGACCTGCGACAGCAGCTTGACGTCGTCGGGGTCGTTGGGGCACGCCAGGATCGGCTCCTTGATGTCCTTCAGGTCGATCTCGAGCACGGCCGCATACTCGACGTTCTTCGTGTCGGCCTTGAGCAGCTCGGGCTTCTTGAGCCACTTCTCGACGGCCTTGATCCGGTTCGCGAGCGTCTGCGGGTCGGAGTAGCCGTCCTTGATCATCTTCTTCATCAGGGCGACGTTGGAGCGCAGGTAAGTCGAGACCGACTTCTCGGAGAGCTGGATGCAGCCGGCAGCCGCGGAGCGCTCGGCCGCCGCGTCGGTGAGCTCGAACGCCTGCTCGACGGTGAGGTCGGGGAGCCCTTCCATCTCGAGGATGCGGCCGTTGAAGATGTTGACCTTGTTCTTCTTGGGGACCGTCAGCAGCTTCTTCTTGATGGCGAAGTAGGGGATGGCGTTGACGACGTCACGCAGCGTCATGCCGGGGTTGAGCTTGCCCTTGAAGCGGACGAGCACGGACTCGGGCATGTCGAGCGGCATGAAGCCCATGGCGCCCGCGAAGGCGACGAGGCCGGACCCGGCCGGGAAGGAGATGCCCATCGGGAAGCGGGTGTGCGAGTCGCCGCCGGTACCGACCGTGTCGGGGAGCAGCAGGCGGTTGAGCCACGAGTGGATGACGCCGTCGCCGGGCTTGAGCGCAACGCCGCCACGCTCGGAGACGAAGCCGGGCAGGTTCTTGTGCATCTTGACGTCGGCCGCCTTGGGATAGGCCGCCGTGTGGCAGAACGACTGCATGAACATGGGCGCCTGGAACTTGAGGCACGCCAGCTCCTTCAGCTCGTCGGCGGTCATCGGGCCGGTCGTGTCCTGGGAGCCGACCGTGGTCATCCTGGGGTCGCAGGCGGTGCCGGGCAGGACGCCCGCGCCTTTCTTCAGGCCGCACGCCGCGCCGACCATCTTCTGGGCAAGCGAGTAGCCCTGGCCGGCCTTGGCCTTCGGGTTGACGGGCAGCGTGAAGACGGTGGTGGGCTTGAGGCCCAGCGCCTTCCTCGCCTTGTCGGTGACGGCGCGGCCGATGATGAGCGGGATGCGGCCGCCGGCGCGGAATTCGTCGGCCAGCGTGTTGGGGGCGATCTTGAACTTCGAGAGTTCCTTCCCCTTCTCGTCGGTGATGACACCCTTCTTCGTGTCGATCACGATGACGTCGCCGGTCTTCATGTTGCCGACGTCGGCCTTCAGGGGAAGCGCGCCCGAGTCCTGAGCCGTATTGAAGAAGATCGGGGCGATGACGCCGCCGATGATGACGCCGCGCGTCTTCTTGTTGGGAACGCACGGGATCTCTTCGCCGATGTGCCACAGCACGCTGTTGCACGCCGACTTGCGGGAGGAGCCGGTGCCGACGACGTCGCCGACGAAGGCGACCCGGTAGCCGTCCTTGCGGAACTTGGCGATCGTCTCGAGGCCGCCCTTGAAGCGCGTCTTGCCCATGGCCAGCGCGTGGAGCGGGATGTCGGGACGGCTGAACGCGTCGCCCGCCGGGGAGAAGTCGTCGGTATTGATCTCGCCGTCGACCTTGAAGACCTTGACCTTGATCGTCTCGGGGACGCCGGGGCGGTTCGTGAACCACTCGGCTTCGGCCCACGACTTGAGCACGACCGCGGCGGCGGCGTTCTTGGCCTTGGCCAACGCTAAAACCTCGTCGAACGCGTCGTAGACGAGCGTGATGCCGGACAGCGCCTTCGCTGCGTCATCGGCCAGTTTCTTGTCCTTGAGGGCAGCGACGAGCGGCGCCACGTTGTATCCGCCGATCATGGTGCCGAGCATCGCGATCGCGGCCTTCGCGTCGACCAGCGGAGACTTGACCTTGCCGGAAACGATGCCCGCGAGGAACTCGGCCTTGACCTTGGCGGCAGGATCGACGCCGGGGGAGACGCGGTCCTTGAGGAGCGAGAGCAGGAACTTCTCTTTCCCCTTGGGCGGCTTCTGGAGCAGCTTGCACAGGTCGGCGGTCTGGTCGGGCGTCAGCGGCAGGGCGGGAATGCCCAGCTTGGCACGTTCTTTCTCATGCTGCAGGTACGCTTCGATCATCGGAGTTCCTCCTGAGTAAGTGGGTGGCAATGCGTATGCGGTTCCAACGATGAGGACGATCGGGCTGCGGTCACGTAAATCCTCCATATCATACGTGCAATCGCCGGCGTTGGCAAAGAATGATGGGCCGCCTTCCGGGCGCCGCCGAGACCGTTCTCGACTTGCGCCGAAAATAGGACTGAATATTTCAGGCCGAAATGCCGATAGGTAGCAAACGCATTTCGGCACATGTATACTGTGTGCGAACAATGATTCCTGTTACCTGTAAGGCCCAAGCACTTTTTCGCACGTGACCGTCAATTCAAGAGAAAGGAGGCACTATGCAATGAAGAGGTCCACAGCAGTACTTTTGTCGGCCCTCCTCGTCCTGTGCGGTCTTTCGTCGACCGCCGGCGCCATGACGCTCTCGGGGCGCAGTTCGTCCCAGGCGTCCTGGTTCAAGGATGAGGCCGGCGCCGGCCATTTCGACCTCGCCGAATACCTGCGCGTCAGCA
>DASXVV010000007.1 GCA_036504035.1 Candidatus Deferrimicrobiaceae bacterium | reverse complement strand
CGAGAAGAGCGGCGAGATCGGGAAGGTGATGGATCTCATCAAGGAGATCGCGGGCGAGATCCACCTGCTGGCGCTGAACGCGGCGATCGAGTCGGCGGCGGCGGGCGAGCACGGGCGGCGCTTCGCGGTGGTGGCGTCCGAGGTCAGGCGCCTGGCCGAGAAGACGCGGGAGTCGACCGAGACGATCCGGTCGCTGGTCTCCGAGATCCAGTCGGCGACGCAGGGGTCGATCGCGGCGACCGAGCAGGGCAGCCGCGAGGTCGACAAGTGGCGCGAGACGATCAACCTGACGTCGGACGCATTCGCGGAGATCATCGGGATGATCGAGAAGACGTCCGAGGCTTCGATGCAAATATCTCTGGCGACGCACCAGCAGACGAGCGCGAACGACCAGGTCGTGGCGGGGATGCGACAGGTAGCCGAGACGGTGCGGATCTCGGCGGCCCAGATGAAGGAGTCGTCGACGTCGGCGGCCGAACTCAAGGGGATGGCGACGATGCTGACGGAAAAATCGTCCGTCTTTAGGGTCTGATACGGATGGAGCGCAAAATCGACCTTTCGCAATTCCGGGAAAAGTTCGTGCGCGAGGCGCGCGAACGGATCTCCCGCATCAACGGGGCGATGGTCTACCTCGAGAAGAACCCGGGCGACCCCAAGCTCGAGGGCGACATCCTCCGGGAGGCGCATACGCTCAAGGGCGCCTCCAAGATGATGGGGTTCGCCAAGATCTCCGCGCTGGCGCACCAGTTCGAGGAGGCGCTGACCCGCCGCAAGGACCGCAAGATCGCCGCGAACCAGGACCTGACCGACGCGCTGTTCACGACGCTCGACGCCGTGTCCCGCCTTGTCGCCTCGCTGGCCGACACCAACCGGGAGGCGATCGACGTCGAGGACGTCCTCGAGCGTCTCCGCGCGGCGCAGGTCCCCGTCGAGGAGCCGGGCGGTAAAACGGCGCCTTCCCCTTCGCCCCAGTCGACGGCGTCCCCGTCCTCCTCGAAAGACGCCCCCTCCCAGGCGGTTTCCCCGCCCCCCGCAGGCCCCCGGTTCGACGTCGCCGCGAACCAGCCGATGGATTCGGGGCAGGGCGGCATCCGGGTCGAGCCCGAAAAGCTGGAGCAGCTTTCCACCCTCGTGACCAATGTGGTGGGCCACCACCTGCGGCAGGTCGAGCTCCAGGAGAAGATCGGCGAGCTCGGCCGCCGTTACCGCCGCATGTCCGCCGCCCTCCAGTCCGCGCTGCGGGACGCAGCCTCACAGGGAACGGCGCCGGAAGGGTTCATGGCGCGGATCGGTCCCTTTCTTGCGAGTGGGGAAAACGGATTCCAGGCGATGGACAGCCAGCTTGCCGATTACCACCGGAAGGAAAGCGAGCTGTCGGGCGCGCTGGCGCATACGCTCGAGGACATCCGCTCCGAGCTGGTTTCGGTCCGGATGGTGCCGCTGGCGCCGATCTTCGAATCGTTCCAGCGCTCCGTCCGCGACCTGGCGAAGGAGCTGGGCAAGGAAGTCGATTTCGTGGTTCGGGGCGGCAAGACCGAGATCGACCGAAAGGTGGCCGACGCCATCTCCGATCCGCTTATCCACCTAATCCGGAACGCGCTCGACCACGGCATCGAGCTGCCCGACCAGCGCACCGGCCGCAAGAAGGGTCCCAAGGGGCGGATCACCGTCGCGGCGACCCCCAAGAAGGGGCGGGTGGTCATCGAGGTCGAGGACGACGGAAAGGGGATCGACCTCCAGGAGATCCGGGAAGTCGCCATCAAGAAAGGGATGATCTCCGAGAAGGCGGCTTTCCGGCTCGACGACCGCGAGATCCTCTCCTTCATCTTCCGGACCGGCTTCACCACCGCGAAGTCGATGACCGACATCTCCGGCCGCGGGATCGGCATGGACGTCGTGCGCACCGTGGCCGAGAAGTTCAACGGAACGGTCGAGGTTTTTTCCACGATGGGGCAGGGCACGCGCGTGGTCCTCGAGCTTCCGCTGAGCATGGCGGTCTCGCGGATCCTCCTGTTCGAGGTCGCCGGGCAGTATTTCGGCCTTCCCATCGTCTATTCCGAGGGGGTCGCCCGGATTCCCGACTCCGAGATCAAAACGGTCGAGGGGAAGAAAACCTTCCGCCACGGCGAGGACGCGGTCCCCGTGGTCTGGCTCTCCTCTCTGCTCGAACTCGGGCGTCCGAAACCCGCCGCCACCCACATGGCCATCATGGTCCGCCATTCCTCGCGGCGCATGGCGCTCGTCGTCGACCGGGTCGAGGGGGAGTGCGAGGTCGTCGTGCGCGATCTCGGCAAGTTCCTCGGGAAGATCCAGCTGTTCATGGGATCGACCATCCTGGGCACCGGCGACGTGGCGCTGCTGCTCGACGTCTATGACATCATGACCGCAGTGCGGATGCGCCCCGAGGGCGCGCCGCCCGAGGCCGCGGGGGCTATCGTCCGGAAGGCCAGGACGCTGCTGGTCGTCGACGACTCCCTTCTTTCGCGGGAGATGCAGGCCCGCGTCCTGACGGCGGCGGGCTTCACCGTCGAGACCGCTTCAGGCGCGCAGCAGGCGATCGAGCGTCTCGGCCGCGAGCCGTTCGACCTCGTCCTTTCCGAGGCGCAGATGGAGGGGATCGACGGCATAGAGATGGTCTCCCGCATCCGGAAGGGGGGGGACCGCAAGGACATTCCGGTCGTCCTCGTCGTGTCGCGCGACCGATCCGACGACCGGTTGCGGGCGATGGCGGCCGGCGTCCAGGAATGCATCGAGAAGGAAAGCTTCAGCGCCGAAACGGTCGGCCCCATGATCGAGCGGCTGCTGACGGATCGGGGGCGGTGATGGGATCGATGGAGCAGGGGTCGCATCCGATCCGCCTCCTGGTCGTCGACGATTCGCCGACGGTCCGTTCCATTATCCGGGCGATGCTCGGGACGGAGCAGGACATCTCGATCGTCGGCGAGGCGGTCAACGGCGTCGAGGCCGTCGACAAGGCCGAGCGGCTGCGCCCCGACCTCATCCTGATGGACATCCGGATGCCGCGGATGGACGGATACGAGGCGACCGAGCAGATCATGGCCACGTGCCCGACGCCCATCATCGTCTTCTCGAGCCTGACCCGCGCCGAGGAGGCACGCGTCTCGATCGCGATGCTCGCCGTGGGGGCGCTCGACGTCATGGCCAAGCCCGACCTGGCCGATCCCGTCTCTGTGGCCGAGTGCGCCAAGGTGCTCCGGATCAAGGTGCGGGTCGCCTCGCGCGTCGCGGTCGTCCGGCACATCAAGCGGCGCCCGCTATCGGGCCTCCGCGACAGGATCACGGGCGAGACCGATGCCGCCGCGCGCTTCGACGTGCTGGGGATCGGCGCTTCGACCGGCGGCCCGGCGATCCTCCGTGAGATCCTGTCGCGGCTTCCGGCGTCCTACCCGCTTCCGGTCCTGCTGGTCCAGCACATCACGGTCGGCTTTTCCGACGGGTTCATCGAATGGCTGCAGCAGCACATCCCGCTGCGCCTCCGGCTGGCGCAGCCGCAGGACAAGGCGGTGCCCGGCACGGTCCTGATGGCGCCCGAGGGGCGTCAGATGGTCATCCGGCCGGACCGGACGGTGATCGCCGTCTCCAGCGAGCCGCGGGGGGTGCACCTGCCCTCCGTCGACGTGCTGTTCGAGAGTCTCGCCGAGAGCTTCGGCAACCGCTCGGTCGGCGTCATCCTGACGGGGATGGGCGCCGACGGGGTGGACGGATTGCTCAAGATCAGGCAGGCTGGCGGGGTGACGATTGCCCAGGACCAGGCGACCTGCACCGTCTTCGGCATGCCCGGAGAGGCGGTCCGGCGCGGCGCGGCGGGGGAAGTGCTGCCCCCCGAGCGGATCAGCGCCCGGCTGAAGGAGCTCGTGACGGTCACCGACCGGTCCGCAGGAGGACAACTTGCCTGAACATCGCCTTCTGCTCGTGGACGACAGCGAGACGGTGCGGGATATGCTCGCTTTCGTGCTCGCGGAATCGGGCCTCGAGGTCGAGACGGCCGCGACCGGCATCGAGGCGCTTCGCGCCGCCTTTCGCTCCCTGCCCGACATGATCCTGATGAACATCCGGCTGCCCGGCATGAACGGGGCCCAGGCATGCCGCGTGCTCAAGGCCGATCCGGCCACGCGCGACATCCCGGTCGTCCTCGTTTCGACGGAGGAGGGCGGGACCGCGAAATTCCACGCCTCCCGTTCCGGCGCCGACCGGGTCCTGCTCAAGGACGTGAACCCCGAGGACATCGTGCAGGTCGTGTCCGACTGCCTCGAATCGCGCCCTCCGGGCGCTCCGCCCCCGGCTCCGCCCGACGCCGAGATGTCCGACGCCGAGATCCTCTCCCGCGCGAACCATTACCTCGACGGCAAGCTGTTCGAGGCGACGCTGTTCAACGAGATCGGGCGTGTCGGCCAGGACGTCGACGACTTCGAGATGATGCTGCGCATGATGGGGCGTCTCGTGCGCGAGATCGCCCCGCACGAGGTGATGGCAGCCGTCTTCACCGATACGGTGACGCTCGAGACGGTCATCGCCTACCCGTTCGCCGTCGACGACGCGGCGCGCGAGGGGGTGCGGGGCTGGATGGAGCGGATCCGGGAAGAGGCCCAGGTCCCCTGCTCGCCCGAAAGCGTGATGGTTTCCGAGTTCCGCCTCAACGAGCGGCGCGAAGAGGAAGAAGACGGGGGGGCGGCCGACGAGCCGCTGCGACCCGTCACGCGGGTCCTGATCCGCTCCGGCGACATGGTCAAGGGGCTGGTGGTTCTGTTCTCGCGGGCGCCCGAAAATTCCCTCGGCGAACGGGGGCTGACCGAGGCGCTGCTCCGGCAGAGCTTCACGGTCATGGAAAACGCGTGGCTTTATCGGCAGATCATCCGGATGTCCACGACCGACGGCCTGACGGCCCTCACCAACGTCCGCGCCTTCCGGGAGTCGCTCAAGCGGGAGCATTCCCGCGCCATCCGCCACCGGCAGCGTTACTCGATCATCATGATGGACATCGACCACTTCAAGAAGGTCAACGACGTGTACGGCCATCCCGTGGGCGACGCCGTGCTGAGGGATCTGGCGGCCCTCATCCGGGAAGGCTTCCGCACGACCGATTTCCCCGCCCGTTACGGCGGCGAGGAATTCATCGTCCTGCTTCCCGAGACGAGCAAGCGCGAGGCGCAGGTCGTCGCCGAGCGGCTCCGGGTGGCTGTCGAGCGGAAGGTGTTCGCGGCTCCGTCCCCTTCGCTTCACGCGACGATCAGCATGGGGATCACCGATTTCGACCCCGAGTCGCCGATGACCGAGAAGGAAGTTATCGCGGTCGCGGACGACGCGCTCTACCACTCCAAGCGCGAAGGCCGAAACCGGATCACGCTCCGCTAGCCGGAAACGTCCCCATGCCGCAGCCCCTCCCGGAACTTCTTTCCCCCGAGCAATTCGCCGCATTGCGCGAATCGATCGAGCGCGCGAGCGGCATCGTGCTCGGCTCCGCGAAGCTGTCCCACCTCGACAGCGCCGTTCGGGAGCGAATGGCCGCGTGCGGCGACGTCGACGTCACGCAGTACCTGGCCCGGATCGGGGACAGCCTGTCGGCCGAGGGCGAGTGCAGGGCGCTGGTCACCTCCCTCCTGGTCGGCGAGACGAGCTTCTTCCGGACGACGGCGCTCTATCGGGTGCTGGAGCGGAGCCTGTTTCCCGAGTTGCGATCCGGCGGCATGCAGCTTCCCCTCGAGTTCTGGAGCGCGGGATGCGCGACGGGCGAAGAGCCCTATTCCGTGGCGATCGCGGCGCTCGAGGCGTTCGGGAGCCGGATCGACGCGCCCGTGCGCATCCTGGCCACCGACCTGCACGCCGGCTTCCTCGACGTCGCGCGGGAGGGGGTCTACCCCGCCTCGGCGCTGCGCGATGCGCCGCCGCACCTGGTGATGAAATATTTCCAGGCGCTTTCCGACGGTCGCTTTCGCGTGATCGACGCGGTGAAGCGGCTCGTGCGGTTCGAGCATCGCAACCTCGCCGATGCCACACGGCACAAGTCCGACCCCGAGCGGTTCTCCGCCATCCTGTGCCGCAACGTCATGATCTATTTCGCGCCGGGGACGACGCGGAAGGTGGTCGCCGGCTTCCACGAACGGCTTGCGGACGGGGGACTGCTCTTCCTGGGCCACTCCGAGACGCTCTGGGGCATCTCCGAAGCCTTCCGTTTGGAGGAGCGCGACGGGCTGTTCTTCTACCGGAAGAAGAATCCGGGGGCGCCGCCGGTGCCGCAAGGATCCCCCGTCCGGCCATTCCCCACCTCCCGCCGCCCCGGTCCGCCGCTCTCCGGCTCGCCGACCCGGGCAAGGGCGACAGCGTCCGCTCCCGCCGTCGCTGACGTGCCCGTCGAGAACCGGCCCATGTTGCCTCCGACGCTTCCCGTCGGCCGCCCGACTGCCGCGGGCGCCGAAGCCGCCGCCCTCGGGCTGGCGCTGCAGGCCGAAAGGATGATCGACCGCGACTTGGCCGAGGAGGCCGAGGGGGCGTGCCGGGAGGCGCTGGCGCTCGACCCTGTTTGCCCGGAGGCCGAATACCTGACGGCGGTGCTGCTGCGTCGGCGCGGCCGCTGCGAAGAGGCGCTGATGCACGCCGCGCGCGCCCTGCTCGCCGACCCGCTGTTCGTCCAGGGGGCGGTCGAGCTCGCCGAGTGCATGGCGATCCTGGGAAGGAAGTCCGAAGCCGCGGCGCAATGGCATTCCCTGGCGGCGATGCTCGATAAGCCCGTCCACTTCCCCCGCCTCTCGCCGGCGACCGGGATGACCGTCTCCGCCCTGCGCGACTACGTGGCGTCCCGCATTCGCTGAAGGCCCCGGACGTTCGTGGCGCCGGGGCATCATTTCTGTCTGGATTCCGACGGGATGGCGATTTCCGCTTTCGGAAGGATTCCGGAACCGCTGGCCCAAGTCATCGAATACAATAAAGAGTTGCCGATCGGGCGTGCGGCACGATTCCTGCCGTCATGTGCATGTTGACCGATTTCACCCGAAGCCACGAAAGAAGGGATCAGCGCCCGAGCCATGCAGACACCCCCTGATGAAAAGCCACCCCTCGCGACCCGGGTCAAGCTGGCCGTATTCGGGGCTCCCCGCAACCTCTTCGATCCCAAGTTGTTCCACAACCTGTCGCTCATCGCCTTCTTCGCCTGGGTCGGGCTTGGCGCCGACGGCATCTCGTCGTCGTGCTACGGCCCCGAGGAGGCGTTCCTCGCGCTCGGCCGCCACACCTCGCTCGCCGTCTTCGTCGCGCTGGCCACCGTCATCACCGTCTTCATCATCTCGGGCAGCTACATGCAGATCATCGAGATGTTCCCCTCCGGCGGCGGCGGTTACATCGTGGCCTCCAAGCTGCTGGGCCCCCCGGCGGGCGTCGTCTCGGGCTCTGCGCTCGTCATCGACTACGTCCTGACGATCACGATCTCGGTCGCGTCGGGCACCGACGCGGTCTTCAGCTTCTGCCCGCCCTCCTGGATCCAGTACAAGTTTCCCTTCGTCGCCACGATCATCCTGTTCCTGCTATGGATCAACCTGCGCGGCGTAAAGGAGTCGGTGGCTTTCCTCACGCCGATCTTCATCGCCTTCATGGTCACGCACGTGCCGCTTGTCTTCTACATCTTCGGCAAGCACATCCCGGATCTGCCCCAGGTGGCAAGCGCGGTCGGTTCCGACGTGTCGGCCGCGGTGCGCGAGGTCGGCTGGTTCGGCGTCGTGGCGGTCGTGATGAAGGCCTACTCGCTGGGCGCGGGCACGTTCACCGGGATCGAGGCGGTCTCCAACTCGATGCAGACGCTGCGCGAGCCGCGCATCCAGACCGGCCGGAAGGCGATGGCCTACATCGCGATATCGCTGTCCGTGGTCGCGGGCGGCATCCTCATCGGCTACCTGCTTTCCGGGGTTCATCACATTCCCGGGAAGACGCTCAACGCGATCCTGCTCGAGAAGGTGGCGGGGGGGTTATGGGGCGCTTCCACCGCGCCGATCGTCGTGGCTTTCGTGCTGGCGGCCGAGGCCGCGTTGCTCTTCGTCGCCGCCCAGACCGGCTTCATCGACGGGCCGCAGGTCCTCTCCAGCATGGCCGTCGACTCCTACCTGCCCCATCGCTTCGCGCACCTGTCGCAGCGTCTCGTGCGCAAGTTCGGCGTCGGATTCATGGGACTGATGGCCTTCCTGATGCTTTACATCACCGGCGGTTCCGTCCAGCACCTCGTCGTCATGTACTCGATCAACGTGTTCATCACTTTCTCCCTCTCCCAGTTCGGCATGTGCGTCCACTGGTGGAAGTTCCGGAACGAGGAGAAACGGTGGAAGCACGGAATCATCATGAATGGTGTCGGCTTCCTCCTCACCTTCTCGATCCTTTGCGTCACCATCCTGATGAAGTTCACTGAAGGCGGCTGGATCACGCTCGTCATCACGGGGCTGTTCGTAGGACTGTGCTTCCTGACGCGCGCGCACTACCGCAGCGCCGCAGTCCACCTCCAGAGGCTCGACGAGCTGCTCACGATGCTGCCCGAGACCGGCACCGAGAAGCCCAAGCCGATGCTCCGGAAGACCGCGCCCACCGCGGTCGTCCTGGTCTCCGGCTACAACGGCCTCGGGATGCATGTCTTCTTCTCGATCGTCCGGTCGTTCCCCGGGACCTTCAAGAATTACGTGTTCATCTCCGCGGGCGTCGTCGATTCGACCGTATTCAAGGGCGTTGAGGAAATCGACAACCTCGTCTCGAGCGTGCGGGCCGACCTCGCGAAGTACGAGGCGTTCGTCCATGCCCACGGCTACTACGCCGAGACGCGCTACCAGGTGGGCACCGACGTGGTCGAGGTCGTGACTAAGATCGCCCGGGAGGTCGCCGCCGACTTCCCCAACTCGGTGTTTTTCTCGGGACAGCTGTTGTTCCAGGACGAGAACTTCTTCACGCGGCTGCTCCACAACCAGACCTCGTTCATGGTCCAGAAGCGGTTCGTCTTCGAAGGGCTCCCGATGATCATCATGCCGGTGCGGGTGCTGTAGCGGGTCGGCTACGGGCCGAGGAAATCCCGGCGCTTAAGGCGGCCCGGGTATCCCCTCCCGGGGGACGTCTTGCTCGGCCATCCATGGCCTTCCACGACTCCATACCCCTCGCGCCGCCTTCCATGGCGGCTAAATCCGCTCGGGGCATAGGCCCCCGTCCGGGGACACCCGGACTCGCTGCGCGCCGGTACGACGAGCGGCCGTGTCGCGACGTTGGCGCCATCAGAGTCATCGTGGCGTCGTTCTGTCCGGCATGCGCAGCGACGCAGGGTGCCCAGGCGGCGCGGTCGGGCGCCCGCGCCTCCATCCCGCGGGTTGACGGCTGACGGGTCGGTGGGGGATTATAGGGGCATCCGATTCGATCAACGAGCGGGGCGGCGGCGACGCCGTTTCGTCGAAGTTTTCTTCTCAGGGGGTATGTGATGGCATTCATGCGCAGGGCGGGTTGGTTCGTGATGGTAGCGGTGATGATGGCGGGCTGGATGGGCGTGCTTGCGGGTGCGCGTGGCGTGGCCGAGGCGGCCATGATCCCGTCGCACGGCGTGGGCGAGACGGCCGCATCCTCCGTCGCCGACCTTTCGAAGATGCAGGCGTTCCTCGAGAGCAAGGTCGTCGTCCAGAAGCTGGCCGACTACGGGGTGTCGCCCGCCGAGGCGATGGCCAAGGTCAGGCAGATGAGCGAGTCCGACCTGCACCGGTTGGCCTCGATGACCGAGAAGGCGGCGGCCGGCGGCGATGCGCTCGGGTTCCTGATCAGCGTCGCGATCCTGGCGATCCTCGTGATCGTCATCCTCAAGCTGCTCAACAAGGAAATCATCGTCCGTTGATGCCTCGTTCCCTTCGCTTCTTCGGCGCCGCCCTGCTCCTGGGCGGCGCCTTTTTTCTTTCCGGGGGCTGTGCGGGGCGTCCGCTCACGCTGACCACGGTCGACGGCCCGGTTTTCTTCATCCCCGGGGTCCCGTTCCTGCAGCAGGAGGAGGAGACGTGCGGCCCGTCGTCGCTGGCGATGGTGCTGCGCTTCCTGGGAAGCCGGGAAACGACGGCCGGGCTGGCGGTCGAGACGCGCACCGAGGCGCTGCGGGGGGCGCTGATCACCGACCTGTCGAGCGCGGCGAAGCGGCGCGGTTTCACCGCCGAGGTGGTCGATCTCGACCTGCCGCGGCTGAAATCGAGAATCGACGCGGGGACGCCCGTCATCATGCTCGTCGACCAGGGGATCTGGGCGTACAGCGTGCCCCATTATCTCGTCGCCTTCGGCTATACGGCCGACGGCTTCATCGTCCACACGGGGAAGACGTCCGGCGCCGTGATCACTTCGAGGACGCTCGATGTCCAATGGGCAAAAATGGGCCGGCTCGCGCTGGTCGTCTCACAGGGGAAGAAGCGATGAAGCGGCCGTTCGCGCCCGTGTTACTGGTGATGCTCCTGCTGGGCGGTTGCGGGCACATGCCGAGATTCATCGTGCTGAACGACCCGCTGAGCGCCGAGGAGCACGTGATGCTCGGGGTTGGCTACGAGCAGCAGGGGGAGTTCTTTCTCGCCGAGAAGGAATACGGCCGCGCGCTCAAGAAAGACCCGAAATGCTTTCAGGCCCGCGTCAACCTGGGCAACGTGGCGCTGGCGGGACGGGAATACGAGGCGGCGAGGAAGCAGTACCTGCGGGCGCTCGAGATCCGGCCGGGTGATCCCGAGGCGACGAACAACCTGGCGATGGCCTCCATCCTGTCGGGCGACGTGAAGCGGATGGCCGAGGCCCGAACCCATCTCGATGCCCTGCTCGCCGCCGACCCCGTCAACCGGGTCCCGGCGCTTCTCGACACCGGGAAGGATCTCGACGCGGCGATCGCCCGGTCGAAGGAGCCGAAGTAGCAAAGCGGAACGGGCCGCTCTGCTAGAATGAAAAGATGCTTACCGACGCCTTCGGCCGAACGGTCGACTACCTTCGCCTCTCCATCACCGACCGGTGCAACCTGCGCTGCGTCTATTGCATGCCGCCGGAAGGGATCCCCCTAAAGCCGGTTTCCGAGATCCTCACTTACGAAGAGCTGCTCCGGATCGCCCGCGTGGCGGCTTCGCTCGGCGTCCGCAAGCTGCGGGTGACCGGCGGCGAGCCGCTGGTGCGGGGAGGCGTGGTCGATTTCGTGCGCGATCTCGCCCGCCTCCCGGGCATCGACGACCTGGCGATGACGACCAACGGGATCGGGTTGGCCGAGCTGGCCCCGGGGCTCAAGGCGGCGGGGCTTCGCCGCGTCAACGTCAGCCTCGACACGATCCGGCGCGACCGTTTCGCCGAGATCACCCGCCGAGACCGGCTTCCCGAGGTGCTGGCCGGCATCGACGGGGCGCTGCGCGCGGGGCTCGCGCCCGTCAAGATAAACGTTGTGCTGCTCCACGGCCTGCTGCCGGGCGAGGTCGACGACTTCCTCGCGATGGCGCGCGAGACCCCCGTCACGGTCCGGTTCATCGAGCGGATGCCGATCGGCTGTTCGCCGTCCGAAGGGTACGTCTCCGCCGACGGCGTGCGGGCCCGCATCCTGGCCTTGCCCGGTGTCCGGGAAGCGGCCGGCCGCAGGACGGCTGCCGCGCTCGAATACCACATTCCGGGATTCGCGGGCCGCGTCGGGCTCATCTCGCCGGTCTCGCGCAAGTTTTGCTCCGACTGCAACCGCCTGCGCCTCACGGCGGTCGGCCGGCTGCGCAACTGCCTGTTCGGCCGGGAGACGCTCGACCTTCGCGGCCTGATGCGGGGGGGAGGCGACGACGCGGCCGTCGCCTCGATGATCCGCCAAGCGGTCGCATCCAAGCCCGAGGGGCACGATTTGTGCGGCAGCGGTACGACGCCCACCGCGGCCGAGCCGATGTCGCGCGTCGGCGGCTGAAAAGCATTGCCCCGTCTTGTCCCGCCCCCGCTCAATTCCGAGTTGCGCTACAACAACTACGGCGCCTGGATTCGCCGGCGTCTCGGGACGTCTGCGATCCGCGTCGGCATCGACGGGGGGTTTTCCTGCCCCAACCGCGATGCGGTCGGCGAGGGCTGCTTCTACTGCAACAACGACGGATTCACGCCCGGCATCCGGCACGCCGCCCTCCCCGTGGCCGAGCAGCTTCGGGAAGGGATCGACCGGATGCGGGCGGGACGCAAGGCGGCGTGGGCAAAAAGGTCCGGGCTGCGCTACCTCGCCTATTTCCAGCGATTCAGCAACACCCATGCCGATTCGGAGACGCTCGACCGGCGCTATCGCGAGGCGCTGGCTCACCCGGAGGTCGACGGGCTGGTCGTAGCGACGCGCCCCGACTGCCTCGGGCCGGAGATCATCGAGGTCCTCCGGTCGCTGGCCCGGGAGCGCTACCTGATGATCGAGGTGGGCTTGCAGTCGTTGTCCGACGCGGTGCTGGCTCGGATCGGGCGAGGGCACACGGTCGCCGACTTCGGGCGGGCCGTCGGGGCGCTTCGCGCCGCGGGGATCGACGTCGGCGCGCACCTGATCTACGGTCTTCCCGGCGACACCCCCGCGAATTTCCTCGATACGGCTGCATATCTCTCGGGTCTCGGCGTCCAGGGCGTCAAGCTGCACCACTTCCACGTCGTGGCGGGGACGCGGGCCGAGCGCGAATGGCGGGACGGTCAATTCGGGGTGCCCGGATACGGCGAATACGTCGCGGCATGCGCCGACTTCCTGGAGCTCCTGTCGCCCGAGATCGCAGTGATGCGGCTATCCGGCACGACGTCCGATGGATTGCTGCTGGCGCCCCGATGGGAGCAGGACGGCGAGCGTCTCGCGCACGACGTGACGCGCACGCTGGCGCGGCGCGACAGCTTCCAGGGCCGGGGCGTCGCCGAGGGACGAATCGATGGGTGAAGGAGAACGCGCCATGACGAACGACGACCGGGAATACCTTCCGCATTCCTCCGGCTGCTTTCTTTGCGGGGACGAGAACGTCCACGGGGTCCGCACCGCCTTCTTTGTCGAGGAGGGCGCGGTCCGGGCGCGGCTTTCCCTCCCGGCGCACGTGAACGGCTACAAGGGGATCGCCCACGGGGGGGTGGTCGCCGCGTTGCTCGACGAGACGATGGGCTGGGCGGCCACGGTGTTCGGCGATCGGCACCCGATGTACGTCACGGCCGAGCTGACGCTGAAATACCTCGGCCCCATTCCGGTCGGCGAGCCGGTCGAGATCGTCGGCCGGCTGGTCGAGGATGCGGGGCGGATCGCCTACACGGAAGGGGAACTGCTCCGGTCGGGAAAGGTGCTCGCGCGCGCGAAGGGGAAGTTCATGCCGATGACCGACTCGGCCACGGCCGGGGTGATGCCCTACCTGAAGTTCGACCGCTGCCGCGCGTTCGCGTCGCTGTTCGGGAGGAACGCTCCGGGCTAGACCTGGAACGCCGACGCTTTTTCGGACAGCCGGGCGGCCATCACCTTGAGCTCCGCAGCCGATGCGGAGGAGGATTTCATGCTGTAGGCCGATTGGGCGACCATCTCGGCGACCTGGCGCATCCCGTCGACCACCTGGTCGTTCGCACTCGTCTGCTGGTGCGTCGCCAGCGAGATCTGCATCGAAGCCTCGGACGTCTTCTCGATCATCCCGATGATCTCCGCGAACGTGCTTGCCGTCAGGTTGATCGTCTCGCGCCACTTGTCGACCTCGAGGCTGCCCTGCTCGGTCGCCACGATCGACCCCTGCGTCGCCGACTGGATCTCGGAAACCAGCGACCGGATCGTCTCGGTCGACTCCCGTGTCTTTTCGGCCAGCCGACGGACTTCGGACGCCACCACCGCGAAGCGCCGCCCGTGCTCGCCCGCCGCCGCCGACTCGATCGCCGCGTTCAGCGCCAGCAGGTGGATCTCGCCCGCGATCTCCTTGATGAGATCCATCACCTTCCCGATCTCGCCGCTCTTCTCG
>DASXVV010000005.1 GCA_036504035.1 Candidatus Deferrimicrobiaceae bacterium | reverse complement strand
TGTCAAGCGACAGCAATTTCTGACCCCATTACGACAGTAAAACTGACCCCCTCCCGGCCCCTGTGATCAGCGACCGCCAGTCGGTCGCTGGATGTGACGCGTCGGGCGGTCGGGGGTGGGGCCTGCGGGGAGGGGCCGGGGCTTCTTCCGGCCCCACCCCGCTCCGATCCGCCCCGAGCGCGCTTTAGGGCTTGGACGCCCTTCCTTCGAGCAGTCCGGCTTTCCGCTTCTGCTTCAGGCGGTAGCTCTCCCCTTGGATCATCAGCGTGTGGCTGTGATGGAGCAGGCGGTCGAGGATCGCCGCGGCCAGCACGTCGTCTCCGAAGACCGTGCCCCACTGGGCCACCATCTGGTTGGTGGTGATGAGCAGGCTGCCCTTCTCGTAGCGGCGAGCGACCAGTTGGAAGAAGAGGTGGGCGCTCCTCTTCTCGAAGGGCAGGTAGCCGAGCTCGTCGATGATCAGCAGCTTCGGCTTGGCGTAGTACGCGAGCTTCTCCGGGAGCTGGCCGTCCACCTCGGCCTTCGAGAGCGCACCCAGGAGCGCCGTGGCGCTCGTGAAGAGGGTCGTGTGGCCCGTCTCGACAGCTGCGCGCCCCAAGCCGATGGCCAGGTGCGTCTTGCCCACCCCTGGAGGGCCGAACAGCAGCACGTTCTCGCCGTTGGCGATGAAGCGCCCGGTCCCCAGCTCCTTCACCAGCTTCTGGTCGACCGACGGCTGGAACTTGAAGTCAAAGTCGTCGAGCGTCTTCGGGCCCGGGAAGTGGGCAATCTGGATGCCCATCGCGACCCGCTTGCGCTGCTTGGAGCCGACCTCGGACTGGAGCAGCCCGTCGAGGAAGTCGAGGTAGGTGGGCTCCTTGCGGGCCGCGTCGGCGAGCAGCGAATCGAGCTGGTCTGCCACATGGCCGAGGTAGAGCCGGCGCAGGGAGTCCATGACCCGGGCGTGGATGAGCTCGCTCATGCGGCCTTCCCCTCGACCACTTCGGCGTAGTCCGACAGCGACCGCCCATACTCGGCCAACGCCTGGCCTCCGCTCGGGGGCGGCTCCGGCTCGACCGGCGTCCGCCAGAGCCCCTCGTAGTGCGAGGGCTCGACGACCTTGCTGTGCGGCTCGAAGGAGCGGGCGTGCCGGGCCACGACCGCCTGGCCATGGAAGATCGTCACCTGGCTTTCGCCGACCAGCACCTCGACGGACTGCTTCACGAGCCGGTGGGGGACGCTGTAGCGGACGGTGTTCACGTCGACGAGGGCGTCGTTGGCCACCTTCCGCGTCAGCCGTCTCTCCCGGGCCACCGGAGGCCGCACCGGAAGGGGACGCAGCGCGTGCCGCTCGTCGCGCTCGAAGCGCAGCGCCGGCGCCTCGTGCGTCGTGCCGTGCTCCCGCTGGTCGGCCAGCAACATCCACTCGGCTAGGTGCGCCTCGAGCGCGGCGAAGCTCTCGAAGTCGCGCCCGGCGAGCCCGTTCCTCTTGGCGTACTTCACCCCCGACTCGGTCTTGCCCTTCGTGCGCGCGCGGTAGGGCCCGCAGGCCCGGGGCACGACGTCCCAGTCGCGGCAGAAGGCGAGGTAGCCGGGGTGGAAGGTGACCGTCTGGGCGGCGCGGTTGTGCTCGAGCACCAGCGCCTTGGCGTTGTCCCCGAGGACCTCCTGGGGCACCCCGCCGAAGTGCCGGAAGGCCGCCGCGATCCCCTCGCGCCAGTCGTCCTGGCGCTCCGCGAGGAAGGCCTTCACGAAGATCCGCCGAGAGTGGCCGAGGACCGCCACCAGCAGGTAGACCCGCACCGACGTTCCCGCGATGCGGACCCACTTCTGCCCGAAGTCGATCTGCATCTGCCGCCCGGGGACGGTCTCGTAGCGGACCGTAGCCACCGCGGAGGCCACCAACTCCCGCCGACGCTCGGCGACCGCTCGCTGGACCGTGCGAACGCTGGCTTCCACGTCCTTCTCGGCGAGCAGTTGCTGCACGACGACCGCGTTGCCCTCCGCAGCGCCCTCGAAGAGGACCACCGCGTCCGCGCGCGCCGCGGTATCGAGCCGCCATGCCTTCGGGCGGACTTGCGTCTCCGCGGCCTCGCCCGCCCGCTGGTAGCGGCGCACGGTGTTGCGCGCGATGCCCAACTCGCGCGCGACGCGCTTCGCGCCCCAGCCCAGCTCCAGCAACTGCCGCATCTGTCGAACGACCTCCGGCTCCACCATCGGCACCTCCTGGGTAGGGGGTGCCACAACTTCGGCCTCTCGCTCCATAACCAACCTCCGTGTTGGAGGCTGGGAGGGGGTCAGTTTTGGTGTCGCAAGGGGGTCAGTATCAGTGGCGCTCTACA